>JALOTI010000042.1 GCA_025457985.1 Leptospira sp. | reverse complement strand
AGGAAGAAGTTCCCCGATTTCTTCAAACGAAACTTGGATAGACTTTCCCTTGTATTTTTTCTTTGAGTCTTTCCATTCTAATTTGGGTGTAAAAGAAATGGCTGAATCTAGGATTTCCAAATCACCCGAGAGAATGAATTCGGTTCTCTCTCGATTGGGTTCACTCAATCCCTCCCAAACTCCCAAGTAGACTAGGTTTCCAGATTCAGACAATAATTGATCTAAGCCTGCTTCCAAAACTAATGGAAATCCAGGTTCCGTTTTGTAATTTTTTACCTCGATAGGTGCCAGACTTAAAAAAGGAACTGTTTTGGGAGAGGTATACTCAATGGGTCGAGATTCTTTTTCAACAGTTTCCTTGATGGAATAGTATAGCGGAGGATAGGCGATAAACGCCAATATCAGTATAGTTAGAAGTGTGTTTTTCTGAAAGGAAGACAAGGATCTGCTAAATTCTAAAAATAAAGGATACGCCCAATATTCTTAGAATTTTGCAGAACTCAAGGAAAAAACGAATTAAAGACTAGATTAACGTTTTAATCCCAAAACTTCTTGGATCATCTGGTCAGATGTGACGATGGTCCTAGAGTTTGCCTGGAATCCTCTCTGGGTTACGATCATATCTGTAAACTGGTCCGAAAGGTCTACGTTTGACATTTCAAGTAGTCCTGCGTTGATTTTTCCTCGGCCCTGAGATCCGGCTTCCCCTATATTTGCTTCCCCTGAGTTGAGGGAGTAACTATACATTGTGTCCCCTTCTTTGTTAAGACCTGCGGGGTTTGTAAAATTTGCCATTGCGATTCGCGCGAGAGGTTGTCTCACTCCATTGGAAAAAACTCCCGTAACAGTTCCCGTATTGTCAATGGAGAAGGACTCCATATAACCCATTGGGTATCCATCTTGTTTTACTGCCTTGGTTGTAAAGTCGGAAGAAAATTGTGTGATACCACCGACGAGTCCAGCTTCCCCAAGATTGAGATTGAATTTTTGAGCAGTAGGATTGCCTGGCAAACGAAAGGAAATATCCGCAATGAGTTTTCCTGTCGTCTGAGAGTCTACTCCGTCTGATACGCTGATGATTTTTCCATCCGGTGTAAACGAGACTTCAAGTTCTGTATTCCCAGGAACAGCTGTATTTTCCCCACCAGTGCCTTTTACATCTACGGAAACTTGACTTGCCTCATTTAGATTGAATCGCATCTTCCAAACATTATCTCTCATCTTATAAAACTCAACACCTAACTGACGTGTGTTACCTTGCTCGTCATAGACATTTATAGAAGTCACATGTCCTCTTCTCTGTCTTGGATCTGGATCATTGATGTATCTTTGGATGTCTTCTTCAGTGGCATCCGGTGGAACAGCAGGAACACTCGCATTGAGATTGGACTGGAAGTCTACGTTTTGAGTAGCACGTGCTGGTTCTTTAGAATAGAGAGGGATCACGATGTCTTCGATGGAACCTGCGGAATTGATGTATTTGTTTCCGCTCTCATCCAATCGAGAATTCCATCCTTGGACCTTGAGACCATTTGCTGGATTCACATAATACCCGTTTTTATCAACGTTGAATGCACCAGCTCTCGTATAAAATTGTTTATCTCCATCCTTTACGATAAAAAATCCTTCACCAGAAATCGCGATATCTGTATTTTTTCCAGTGGTCTGTAGTGCACCTTGGGTCATAATTTTGTCAATTGCTGCGATTAAAGATCCTAGACCTACTTGTTTCGGGTTTGTTCCACCAATATTTTCTTTTGGTTCAGATGCACCTTGTAACTCTTGTGAGATCATATCTTGAAAGGTTACCCTCTCTGTTTTAAATCCATGTGTGTTTACGTTGGAAATATTATTTCCAATAACATCCATTCTAACTTGGTGGTTTTTAAGTCCGGATACTCCGGAGTAAAGTGATCTCATCATAAGGTTTGTTCCTCTCTTTTTTTATCGGTCTTTTTTAATTAATCCTGATATGCTTCTTGTTTTTTTAACGTATTGTTTGGTACGTTAGTGGGTCTTGGAAGTTCTGGTTCTGAATTTCTAAGTAACTCTGGATCAGAGATCAAATTCAATTTGGAGACATCCAACATTCTTCCGTTTACTCGAACATAAGTTTTTCCTTCATTATCAAAAAGGATCGCTCCCGCAAGACCCGTTACGTCTTCACCAGTAACTAAGTCTGGACCAGAAACAATTTTCCCTACTACCGAATAACTTTGCTTAGACTCCATCCTTGCAATTCCCGAGGAGATGTTTTTCATTTGCTCTAAAGATGAAAACTGTGCCATCTGGGCTATAAAATCCTTATCCTGAACAGGGTTTGTTGGATCTTGGTGTGACAATTGAGTGAGAAGGAGCTTTAAAAAATCATCCTTTCCTAATTCCTTTTGTTTTTCCCGAATTTCTATTCCTTTTAAACCACTTGTTTCTTCTTTTTCCAATTGGTTGAGGTGCTTTCGTATATTAAACGTTTTGTCAGATTCAAAATATTTGGTTCTGGCAGAGTTTTGTGTAGATAGGTCTTGAATTCCGTCTGGCATAAATTTTCCTTAAACAAAAAATTCCATTGATTTGGTTTGGTTTTCTATATATTCCATCTTTGGATTTGAATCCTCAACTAACTTTGTAGAATCCGAATAACGATACTTAGCCTGCTCAATCATCAATCTTTGCAGATCTTGATCTTGTCCGCGGGAGGATGCCTGATTCCCATCATCCCAAAGATCGATGATAAGACTTCCAAGCTCTAATCCGGATTCTTTGAGATTTTCTTTAATCGTTTGGATTTCATTTTGGAGGGACTTAACCATCTCTTCCGAATCAACAAGGATCCTTCCTTCGACTCTGTCACCTTCGACTGAGACTTTCAAAGTCAAACGACCATATTCTTTGGGATTCATTACGATTTCCGCACTAGATTTTCCATTCTGCACAATGTCAAATTTGGCTTGTTTGATTAGCTCATCAACGTTCTGCTTCACGTTCGTATCTTTTGTGGGTTTGTTTTTTTCTACAGAGATGATGTTTTCTTTAAGTTGTGAACGTAACTCAGTTCCAAAAGAGACTGGCTCACCGGAAGTTCGTTTTTCACTGGATTGGCTAGAATTACCTTCTAGTTGGTTGGATTGAACCATCTGCACTCGTTCTTGGTTCGATGTTGACTCAATCCTAGCTCGTTCTAAATTTTGAGTTTTCTGTATTTCAGATTTTTGAAACTCTTTATCTTTGATTCCAAGGTTTCTTACAACTCGATCAGAATTTTTATCAAGGACTTGTTGGGAGCTATCCTTATCTTTTATCTTATCTTCAGGAGAAGTTTCTGTATTTTTTTTTAATTTAACTTTATCCTTTTCCTTTACCACAGAATCGACGTTAGTTTCTTTTTTTTCTACAGCAATTTCTTTTCCCTTCACCGTTATGGCTTCATTTGAAATGGAACCATGATTGGTTTCCTTAGCTCGAACATCTTTTACTGAGCCTTCATTCTTATGCGCTGGTATTTTGATAGATTGTTCCTCTTTTTTATTGGGGAACATAACGAGGTTCGATTGATTTTTATCTTCTGTAATTTGAGACTTCTGATCTGCGAAATGAATCAACTCTCCCTTCTTAAGGAGAGATTCCGCCAATTTTTTTGTATCTTCTAAAAAATTAGAGGAAGAGTCTTCCTTTCTTCTGTAGGCTTGCGCCTGTTCTGTGGACTTAGGATTAAGATTTTTTCCCGTATGTTCACTGTTTGTATTTTTGATTTCATTTGCCGGCTTCACTTCATTGAATTTGGGCAAAAAATCCATAATTCGGATGCTGTATTCTAATGCTTCTCGATCTAAATCTTCTTCTACAAGTTCGTCTTCTTCTTTATCTGGGTTTGCGGAAGTTGGTGTTTTTTCGGAGGCTTCTGTCTGGTTTTGAACTTCGTCAATCTTTCCAATATCCGAATTCGTATTAGAATTTGCATGAGGTTCTTCTGGCGCATTCATAGAAGTTTCTTCTTTTTTAAATTCCATTTTTTCGGAATGAAGCATTTCAAAGAAGGAAGGTGCAGTTTGTACGGTAGAGACAGACTCTGTTTCCATTTTTGGCGCTTTAAAATCCATAGTTGGAAATGGTATAACGTTCTTTGTGTCCATTTTGAGATTCATTTATTGTCCCTATCCTTCTTTAGGATCGAGAGAATCAAAAATTCCTTGAGACAATTATCTTCTTCCTTTGTAGTACTATGTCTCGTCCCCATTTCGGGTTCAAAAAAGGACTGCTAGGATGCGGATTCCTGTAGCCAGGGGAAAACTCAAGGATACAGAATCCATTGACAAATCCCAGAATGGTCGAAATACTGGCAAAAGATTCAATAAATTGGATGAAAAATCCTATTTATTGGCGCAAATTGGAGGAAATATGAGAAATATTCAAGGTATATTAGATTTTTTTCAAAAAATAGCCAGGTTTGGAGCTGCCCTGTCATTTGCCAGTTTTTGGGGGACTCCTTTGCTTTCGAACGATTTCATCCATTTTTCGTTTGATCCAACAAGAGAATTGTATGAAGATGTGAATGCAGAATTTTTAAAGAAGTACGAATCTTCCGGTGGAAAAAAGTTTCAAATCCAACAATCCCACGGTGGTTCAGGAAAACAATCGCGAGCTGTTATTGATGGCTTAGATGCGGATATTGTGTCTTTGGCATTGTCTTATGATATTGATGCAATCTCTAAATTAGCAGGACTCCTCCCTGCAGACTGGGCAAATGAATACCCTAATTCGTCTACTCCAAGTTATTCGACAATAGTATTTTTAGTCCGTAAATCCAACCCGAAACAAATCAAAAATTGGGATGATATTACAAAACCTGGCGTGGGAATCATCACACCGAATCCAAAAACCTCAGGTGGAGCTCGCTGGAATTACCTAGCGGCTTACGGTTATGCACTTAGAAAGTACAAATCTGAAGTAAAGGCTACCGAATTTATCAAAAATCTTTATAAAAATACATCGGTACTCGATACTGGAGCGAGAGCTGCAACAACCACTTTTGTTCAAAGAGGAATTGGCGATGTTTTAATTACTTGGGAAAACGAAGCAAAACTGACATTAGCCGAAGAGAAAAGAGCAGGGAAAAATAATTTTGAAGTTATCTATCCAGAAGAAAGTATAAAGGCAGAAACTCCAATTGCCATAGTCAAAAAGATAGCCGAAAAAAAAGGTAACCTGGACCGCGCAAAATCCTATCTGAATTTTTTATTTTCAAAAGAAGGACAAGTTCTATATGCAAAGCATCATTTTCGTCCTTATGATCCAAAAGTTTTCCAAACTGTAGCCGCAAATTTTCCAAAGATCAAAACATTCAATTTAAAGGATATTGGAGAAACTTGGGAGTCGGCTCAGAAAAAACATTTTGCGGATCAGGGAGTCTTTGATTCCATCTACAAAAAATAGATTTTTTATGTTTCAAGTAAAAACCAAACCCTACCAAAAAAGGCACCTAGGATTAACATTAGGAACAACGGTATTTTATTCTTCCTTAGTTGTTGTCCTTCCCTTGTTTGCATTGTTTGGTAGCTCTTTTGGTTTGGGTATGTCTGGAATTCTTCAAATATTCTCTGAAGAAAGAATCCAGGCAGCCCTATCTCTAAGTTTTGGTTTAGGTATTGTATCTGCAGTTTTTAACCTCTTCATTGGTTTTTTATTTGCATGGGTTCTTGTTCGTTACGATTTTCCTGGCAAAAAGCTCATTGATACTTTGGTAGACTTACCCTTCACTCTACCAACTGCAGTTGCAGGCATTGCTCTAACGACCATTTATTCTAAGAATGGAATTCTTGGTGCACCGTTTTCCCAAATAGGCTTTGATATTGCTTACACTCCGGCTGGTATCACAATAGCTCTTATTTTTGTAGGATTTCCTTTTGTTGTAAGAACCGTACAACCAGTGTTAGAAGAGTTTCCCAAAGAATGGGAAGAAAGTGCAAAATGCCTTGGGGCAAGTCCCTTCCAAACCTTTCGTAAGGTGATTTTACCTGAACTTTACCCTGCAATTTTAACAGGTACGGGGATGGCTTTTGCAAGGAGCATTGGAGAATATGGATCGGTTGTCTTTATTTCAGGAAATATACCAGGAAAAACGGAAATTTTACCGCTTTTGATTGTTTCAAAGCTGGAGCAATACGACTACGCTGGTGCTACAGGTATTGCAATTGTTATGTTATCTGTCTCCTTCAGCATTATGTTTTTATTAAACCTTGTCCAAACAAAAATGAGTAAAAAGTTTATATGAAGCAACCAAAAACATTTACTCCTTTTTTCCTTATTTTTCTCACTTACTTTTTTTTTGGAATTTTGTTAGTACTTCCCATTTATACCGTTTTTGCAGAGGCATTTTCGGAAGGTATTTCTAAATACTGGTCATCGATTACCGACAAACACACGCTATTTTCAATTCAATTAACACTCAAAGTGACAGCAGTTTCCGTTCTTTTGAATACTGTATTTGGAATTTTTTCCGCCTTTGCACTTACAAGGTTTCAATTCCCTGGAAAAAATATTCTACTTACAATTATTGATATTCCTTTTTCGGTTTCACCCGTTGTTGCTGGTCTTGTATTCTTACTTCTCTTTGGAAGGCAAGGTTACTTTGGAGATTGGTTAGTAGCAAATGGGATACAAGTTGTGTTTAATACTACAGGTCTAATACTTGCAACTGTATTTATCACCTTCCCATTCGTAACTAGAGAATTGATTCCAATCTTTCTTTCGACAGGTAAAGAAGAGGAAGAAGCTGGAATTCTACTCGGTGCAAACTTCTTTCAAGTTTTTTTTAAGATCATCATTCCCAACATCAAATGGGGCCTTATGTATGGTATTATTCTTTGTAATGCGAGGGCGATGGGTGAGTTTGGTGCGGTGTCTGTTCTAAGCGGACATATCCGTGGAAAAACCACTACCCTTCCTCTACATATTGAAATGTTATAGAATGAGTTCGATACAGTTGGAGCTTTTTCCTGTGCAAGTATACTTGTATTTTTATCATTAATTACACTCGTCTTTAAGATTCTATTAGAAAAGAGAAAATCCGATGCCAATTGAGATACGAAACGTCACCAAAGAATTTAACGAATTCAAAGCCCTCTCAGACATCAACTTAACGATTCCTGATGGCCAACTGGTAGCTCTCCTTGGTCCATCTGGTTCAGGAAAAACGACCTTACTTCGAATGATTGCGGGACTCGAGACTCCAAGTTCCGGTGAAGTAGCATTTATTAATGCGGATCAGTCTAAGGAAAAAATTAAAGAAGGTCAAGTTGGCTTTGTATTTCAGCATTATGCCTTATTTCGGCATATGAATATATTCGAAAATATTGCATTTGGTTTGAATGTTCGCTCCAAAAAGACAAGACCATCAAAAGATGAAATTGCCGAACGAGTGAATAAACTATTGAAACTCGTTCAATTAGAATCTTACCACAAACGATATCCGCATGAATTATCCGGTGGACAAAGGCAAAGAGTAGCACTTGCACGTGCTTTGGCTATTGAACCTAAATTTCTTTTGTTAGATGAACCTTTTGGTGCTTTAGATGCAAAGGTTCGTAAAGAACTTAGGACCTGGCTTAGACGACTCCATGATGAAATTCATATAACAAGTGTATTTGTGACTCATGACCAAGAAGAAGCCTTGGAAGTGAGTGATTCGATCGTAATACTCAAAAGTGGACAGATTGAACAAGTCGGGAGTCCGGACGAAGTGTATAACAAACCCAAAACTCCGTTTGTGTTTCATTTTTTAGGAGATGTGAATTTATTCCACGGTAGGATTGAAGGTGGAAAAACAAAAATTGGCGATCTTTCCCTAGAAAGCCCAGAACACCAAAACATCCAAAACTCAGACGCAGTTGCGTATGTTCGCCCCTACGATGTGGAAATTACCCGAGAAAGAGATTTGGGAATTGCGGCAGACATCCAATACATCCATTCCACAGGTCGAAATGTTCGAGTTGAGCTGAAACGTCTCGATACAGGCACGCTCATCGAGTCAGTACTCGACCAAGAAACCTACCGGCTCCTCAACCTTCTTCCAGGTGAGATGGTCTTTTTGCGGATCAAAAAAGCTAAAGTATACGTGGAAGACTTCTCGATCTAGGAATTTTGATCAATATACTTTACAAAATATCCAATATACGAAACATTGGATGGGGTTGGGGGTAATTTATGTCAAATACGACCAAAACCTACTCTGATTTAGATCTAGCATCCGGATTGAAAAAACTGGTCGCGGACTTCGAGGGTCCGATTGTTTTTACGACTAGTTTCGGTTTAGAAGACCAAGCGATTACCCACGCCATTTTGTCTGAATCCTTACCCATTCGGATCGTGACCCTCGACACAGGACGGCTTTTTCCCGAAACCTATGATGTTTGGCAAAAAACCAACCTCCGTTATGGAGTTCATATCGAAACTTTTTTTCCTGACGCAAAATTGATTTCAGATTACATTCAAAAATTCGGCCCCAATTCAATTTACGATTCCCTTGAAATCCGAAAGGAGTGCTGTAACATTCGTAAAGTGTTACCACTCGATCTTGCACTCAAAGGAGTAAAGATTTGGATCACTGGTCTTCGAAAAGAACAATCCAGTTTCAGAAATGATCTTTCCCTGTTTGAAGAAGACAAGGCTAAGGGTATTTTAAAATACCAACCGCTACTAAATTGGACTTGGGAAGACACTTGGGCATATATTCGAAAAAATAATGTTCCCTACAACAGCTTACACGATAAAGGTTTTCCTAGCATTGGTTGTGCACCTTGCACGCGGGCGATCGCTGAGGGAGAGGACTTCCGTGCTGGTCGTTGGTGGTGGGAACAAGCTAGTCAAAAGGAATGTGGCCTCCACTGGGTGGATGGAAAACTCATGCCAAAAAAAGGAAATTAAGATGAACACTCGTCTTTCGCATTTAGAACAACTTGAAGCCGAATCGATTTACATTCTGCGAGAGGTAGCCGCACAATTTGAACGACCCGCTCTCCTATTTTCGGGAGGCAAAGATTCGATCTGTCTTGTGCACCTTGCATTAAAGGCATTCCGTCCAGGCAAGTTTCCATTCCCTTTAGTTCATATTGATACTGGTCATAATTTTGAAGAGGCTCTGCAATTTAGAGATGAACTCGTTGAACGAATTGGTGAAAGACTGATCGTTCGATACGTTCAAGATTCCATAGACCAGGGTAAAGCAGTTGAAGAAAAAGGTAAATTCCCAAGTAGGAACGGAATCCAAACAGTTACACTTCTAGATACCATCGCCGAATTTAAGTTTGATGCATGTATTGGCGGTGCGAGAAGGGATGAAGAAAAAGCAAGAGCTAAGGAGCGTGTATTCTCGGTAAGAGATGAGTTTGGATCCTGGGATCCAAAGCTCCAAAGACCAGAATTGTGGAATATCTATAATGGAAAAATCCATGTAG
>JALOTI010000041.1 GCA_025457985.1 Leptospira sp. | reverse complement strand
AGGCTTCAAATTTGGAATGCTGTGATATTTTTTCTCTTCTGAGAAGAAAGCATAAATTATTGTTATGAATAAATTGATGTATGTTATCTCGTTAAAATGATTTTAGTCAATTATGACATAGATCTTCAACTTTTTGCAGCTGCAGACGAGGGCAGGACCGAACCACCCAGTGAACGTCGCAGACGTGAGGAAAAGGAGAAGGGGAATGTTCCGAAGTCAAATGAAGTATCATCAACCTTGGTTCTGTTAGGTGGAACGGCTGTTTTTTATTTATTAGGCGATACATTTATCAAAAATACTGCGATTTTCATTCGTAAATATCTTTCTATGGGAACATCCGTGGAGAGGTTTGGTGCAGAAGAATTCCGAGTTGTATTATCAGGAGTTTCTCGAGACTTCTTTAATCTTCTTTGGCCTGTATTGGCAATTACTATGGTATTCGCAATAGTAGGAAATGTTGTTCAAGTTGGATTTATGTTCACTCCTCGTGCACTGTCTTTCCGTTTTGATCGTATTAGTCCTAATTTTAAAAGAATTTTACCAAATCGCCAAACAATGTTTAATCTCGTCAAATCACTGGCTAAAGTAATCTTGATTGGATTTATAAGTTATGTTTTAATTACTGGTGATTTTTTGAAAGTTCTGCTAACGGGAAATATGGGGATGATGGAGGCAATCGGTCTCATCACTTACTCCGGATTTAAAATCATGATGGCAGTTGGATTAGTTTTGTTGGCTATCGCAGTTTCTGACTTCTACTTTCAGAAATCCGAATTTGAAGAATCACTTAAACAAACTCCTTCCGAAGCAAAACGAGAAATGAAGGAAGACTCCGGCGATCCGATTCTCAAAAATAGAAGGATGCAACTTGCACGCGAAATGATGCAAGGAAACATGTTAAAGGAAGTTCCCAAAGCCGATGTAGTGATTACCAACCCAACTCATTATTCAGTCGCCTTACTTTATGAAGTTGGAAGAGATGCGGCTCCGAGAGTCATTGCTAAAGGTGAGAATCGAATAGCACTCGAGATTCGACGTATCGCTCGTGAAAACGATGTGCCAATCGTTGAAAGTCCTAAACAAGCACGTTTACTATATGCAGAAGTTGAAGTTGGAAAAGAAATTCCAAAAGAGTTTTTTGAGGCAATTGTTGCGATTCTCATTACACTCGAAAAATTCAAAAGAAAAGTAGGGATCGGTTAATCTATGAATTTGAAAGATCTTTTGAAACAATCTGATCTAATTTTAGGAATCGGAGTACTTGTCATCTTAGGGATGTTAATAGTCCCTTTACCTGGGTTTGTTTTAGATCTATTGATAGTTGTAAGTATCGGACTGGGTCTTCTTATTTTGATGACTGCTTTGTCTGTAACAGAGCCAAGTGAGTTTTCTATTTTCCCTAGTTTGCTTTTGATTACGACTCTTTTTAGACTTGCGCTGAATGTATCAACTACAAGGCAGATTCTTTCTAAAGGCCCTGCTATGAACTCAAGTGTGATTGAAGCCTTTGGAACTTTTGTTGTCGGAGGGGAATCGGGACTTGGGAAGTATGTAGTTGGACTAATCATCTTTATCATTCTTACGATTGTTCAGGTGGTCGTAATCACAAAAGGAGCTACGAGAATCTCGGAAGTTGCAGCTAGATTTACGTTAGATGGATTACCTCAAAAGCAAATGTCTATCGATATGGAATTGAATAGTGGTGCCATCACCGAAGCAGAAGCAAAAGTGAAACGAAAAAAAGTGCAACGCGAAGTGGATTTTTATGGGGCCATGGATGGAGCTTCTAAGTTTGTGCAAGGAGATGTGAGAGCTGGTCTTATTATCACGGCGATCAATCTGATCGGAGGTATTTTGATTGGATCTACAATTCGTGGTGAGTCTTTTCTTGCATCCATAGAAACTTATGGTAAATTTACAATTGGGGACGGTCTTGTTTCCCAAATCCCTGGACTATTGAGCACTACGGCAACAGGTATTATTGTTACACGTTCCAGCTCCGAACAAAAGTTAACGATGGAAATCAAAGGTCAGTTATTCGGGAATGCAAAAACACTTTATGTGGTTGCAGGGGCTTTAGGACTTGCTTCTTTAATTCCTGGACTCCCATTTTTTTCTCTGGTTTTTCTTGCGGGTGCAGTCGGTTACCTAGGTTATTCTATTGAACAGGTCGCAAAAGAAGAAATCAAAAAAATTGAGACAGTTTCACAGGAAAAGACTCAAGAAAGAAAACCAGAAAATTATATCAAAGAAATAACAGTGGAAGCTATACAGGTTGAACTTGGTCGCGATTTACTTCCGTTAGTGGATTCCTCATCTGGTGGGCATCTTCTCGAACAGATAGCAAACACGAGAAAAAAATTCGCAATAGACTTTGGGTTAGTCATACCTGCAATTCGTATCATTGATAATTTGGAAATTCCTGCGGATAATTACATAATCCGAATTAACGGTGTTGTCGTGGGTCAAGCTGTGGTGAAAGCGGATCGACTGATGGCGATGAATAATAGCTCGAGGGCCCTTGATCCGATCAAAGGTGATCCTTTTGTCGAGCCAGCTTTTGGCTTAAAGGCTACTTGGATTGATCCGAACGATAAGATCGAAGTGGAGAATAAAGGTTATTCAGTTGTTGACCCATCTACAGTTATCATTACTCATCTCAAAGAGCTTATTTCAAATTACGCATCCCAGTTGTTAGGAAGAGAAGAAGTTAAGGCTTTGTTAGAACATTTGAGACAAACGCACCCGACACTTGTTGGCGAACTTGATTATGACAAACAAGGGAGACTCGGAATCATCCAACAAACATTGCAGAACCTATTGGCAGAAGGATTGTCCATTAAAAATCTTCCAAAAATTATGGAGGCAATTGCGAATAACCTTCCTAAGACGATGGATCCATTTATCCTTTCTGAATCTGTTAGGCAAGCCCTTTCCCGTCAGATAGTTAATGATTACCTCTCTCCTGATGGAAAACTCCACGTTGTTATGATCGATCCAAGAATCATTGATCGTTTGAACAAAAGTTTGATGCAAGATGATCAAGAAGGTAGAATTTTAATCCTTCCTCATGAATTACGTGTTCGTATCATGGAAGCAGTTTATACAGAGCACCAAAAGGCATTGGAAGAGAATCGATTTTTGATCTTTGTTATTTCAAGATACCTACGTCAGCCATTTGCATTCTTTTTGACAAAGGAACTCCCATCTCGGAACTTTGCAGTAATTGCCTCCGAAGAAATCCAAAGAGGAGTCGCAACAGAAATTTCTTCGGTCCTCAGTTTACCAACGAGAGAAGAACAGCCACAAGAAGCGTAAGGAGAACGAATTATGGAAAAAGTCCCATCCTTTAGGGTTTCAGTTGCCCCTATGATGGATTGGACCGACCGCCATTTTCGTTTTTTTATTCGTCTCATTACAAAGAAGTCCCTTTTGTACACTGAGATGGTTACAACAGGAGCAATCCTGAAAAGTACATCCAATCATAGATACCTTCAATTTTCAGTGGAAGAACTTCCATTGAGTCTTCAGTTAGGTGGTGATTCGCCAAGAGATCTTGCGGAATGTGCAAAAATTGGTGAAGAGTATGGCTACTCTGAGATAAATCTCAATGTTGGTTGTCCCTCCGATCGAGTCCAAAGTGGAAGTTTTGGAGCATGTTTGATGAAGGAACCACACTTGGTAGCCGAGATGGTCGCGGCTTGTAAAGCCAAGGTAAAAATTCCTGTTACCGTCAAACATCGTATAGGTGTCAATGGCAAAGAAAGTTATGAAGATTTAGTCAATTTTGTAGATCTTATTCAGAAGGCTGGAGTGGATGGTATTTCTGTTCACGCACGTATTGCGATTTTAGAAGGTTTATCACCAAAGGAAAATCGAACGGTGCCACCGATTAGATACAATGACGTATATAAACTTAAATCCGATTTCCCAAGTCTGCCCATCTCAATCAATGGACAAATTAAGTCCATTGGCGAAATGAAAGAACATCTTCAGTTTGTTGATGGAGTAATGATCGGTAGGGCTGCATACGAAAATCCATTCCTTTTTCAGAAAGTGGATTGTGATTTTTTTGGTGAAAACGAACAGTCTGTTACAAGAGAAGAGGTAATCGAAAAACTCCAACCATACTATGAAAGAGAGTTAAGTTTGGGAACAAAACCTCATCATATTCTGAGACATTGTTTTGGATTGTATCATGGAGTAAAGGGTGCTGGACAATATCGAAAATTTTTAACTTCGTTTATGTTTGATTTAGATAAGTCAAAGACGATACTCAAAGATTTTTTAAAAATTTCAGCCGACCCTATCTTATTTTAAAATGTCAAGCACAATCTTTTAAATCATTAAAGTGCTCTTAACTGGCGTTAGACTGTATTTCTATCCAATCAGCCGTTAATTTATTAGATTTTGATAAAACCGATGCATTTTTACTACAAATTTTGTTCAAAAATCCTTTAAAATCAAATTGGTTGACAGGGCAGTTTCGCTTTCCAGCCTGGATAAATTGAGGGGGAATACCATGGCCAAACCACTCACGGTTCAAAGTGATAAAACAATGCTTTTAGAGGTCGACTATCCAGTATTTGAGGCTTGTCGCGATTTGGTTTCTAAGTTTGCAGAATTAGAAAAAAGCCCTGAATATATGCATACCTATCGGATTTCTCCACTTTCCCTTTGGAACGCGGCATCCATCAAGATGACGGCAGACGAAATTGTGGAAGGTCTTACCAATTTTGCGAGATATTCGGTTCCCAAAAACGTAATTAATGAGATCAGAGAGCAGATCTCAAGATACGGGAAAGTAAAATTAGTCAAAGAAGAAACTGGCGAACTCTACATTATTTCCAATGAAAAAGGATTTATTACTGAAATCGCAAATAACCGCGCCGTACAGCCGTTCGTTGATGGTATGGAAGGTGACAAAATTCGAATTAAAAAAGAATACCGCGGTCATATCAAACAGGCTCTAATCAAAATTGGTTTTCCAGTTGAAGATCTTGCTGGATATGATGAAGGAAATAAATATCCCTTCAACCTTCGCCCAACGACAAAAGGTGGCATCAAATTTGGAATGCGAGATTATCAGAGAGCTTCCGTTGAAGCTTTCCATGCAGGCGGAAGAAATGAGGGTGGCTCGGGTGTAGTTGTCCTACCTTGTGGTGCTGGCAAAACAATCGTTGGTATGGGTGTTATGCAAATTGTAGGCGCAGAAACACTGATCCTTGTAACAAATACTCTTTCGATCCGACAGTGGAGAAATGAAATATTAGATAAGACTGATATTCCAGAATCTGATATTGGTGAATACTCTGGTGAAATGAAAGAAATCAAACCAATCACCATTGCCACTTACAACATCTTAACACATAGGAAAAAGAAGGGCGGCGACTTTACTCACTTTCATATCTTCAGTGCAAATAACTGGGGATTGATAGTCTATGACGAGGTGCATTTGTTACCAGCTCCAGTATTTAGAATGACATCCGAACTTCAGGCAAAACGTAGATTGGGTCTTACCGCAACTCTTGTTCGAGAAGATGGTTTAGAAGAAGATGTATTCTCTTTAATTGGTCCTAAAAAGTATGATGTACCTTGGAAGGAACTCGAAGCCAAATCTTGGATTGCGGAAGCAAATTGTGTTGAGATACGTGTTCCAATGGAAGATGATCTTCGAATGAGATATTCGGTAGCTGATGATCGAGAAAAGTTCCGATTGGCTTCAGAAAATCCGGAAAAACTCAGAGCTATCGATTATATCTTAAAAAAACATTCAACTAACAACATTTTAGTGATTGGTCAGTATATCAACCAGTTGGAAGAAATATCTCAAACATTCAAAATTCCGCTGATTACCGGTAAAACACCTCTGCCAGAGAGGCAAGAGTTGTACCAAGCATTTCGGTCGGGACAGATCAAACAATTGGTTGTATCAAAGGTTGCAAACTTTTCTATTGATTTACCGGATGCGAACATTGCCATTCAGGTTTCTGGAACATTTGGATCTAGACAAGAAGAGGCACAGCGTCTTGGACGAATCTTACGTCCAAAATCACAAGACAATACTGCGATCTTTTATTCATTAATCTCTAGAGATACAAATGAAGAACGATTTGGTCAAAACAGACAGTTGTTCCTAACAGAACAAGGTTATGAATACGAAATCTATACCTTGGACCAATTCAAAGAATCGATTAACCAAGAAGAAGCAGTTACAAAATAGAGGAAAAAATGAAACTTGTTGCGAAACGACTCGATGTAGTTGAGCCATCTCCCACACTTGCGATCACTGCCAAAGCAAACCAACTAAAGGCAAGTGGTTTGGATGTTGTTGGCTTTGGGGCCGGTGAACCTGACTTTGACACTCCTTCCCATATCAAGGAAGCTGCAAAAAAGGCAATGGATGCGGGAAAGACTAAATATACACCTGTTAGTGGAACGCCAAGCCTCAAGGAAGCAATTATTCAAAAATTCCAAAAGGATAATGGTTTGAAGTATGATAAAAATCAAATCATCGTTGGAACTGGTGGGAAACAAGTTCTCTATAATTTCTTTCTTGCTACTTTAAATCCTGGTGACGAGGTGATCATACCGGCACCGTATTGGGTAAGTTATGCGGATATTGTAAGACTCGCAGAAGGAACACCAATAATTATCGAGACAAGTATCAAAAATGGTTTTAAAATTACTCCGGAAGAGTTAAAGTCTGCAATTACAAAGAAGACAAAGGTATTTATCTTTAATTCTCCTTCAAATCCTACTGGAGCTGCTTACACAAGAAAGGACGTAGAGGGTCTTGTCTCTATATTAGAGAATGAAGATATTATAACTGTCTCTGATGATATCTATGAAAAGATTATCTATGATAATTTGGAATTTGTAAACCCAGCAATGATTTCCGAAAAGATGAAAGAAAAAACTTTCATCGTCAATGGAGTTTCAAAGGCTTATTCTATGACTGGTTGGCGGATCGGATACGGTGCGGGCCATCCTGAAATCGTGAAGAATATGGATACGATGCAGGGTCAGTCAACCAGTAACCCTTCCTCTATTTCGCAGGCTGCTGCAGAGGCGGCACTTACGGGAGACCAGAAGCCAGTAGCGGATATGTTAAAGGCTTTTGATGAACGGCGCAAGTTAATTGTTGGGCTTCTCAGAGAGATTCCAGGAATCGAATGTAGAATGCCCGAAGGTGCTTTTTATGCATTTCCTTATCTAACAGAAGTTTATAAATTGCCTGGGTTCCAAAAGTTGATAGATGAGAAGAAAGAGAATTCTAAATCAAAACTCTTTTGCGATCTGCTTCTTGAAAAGTATAATGTCGCTTGCGTACCGGGTATTGCATTTGGGGACGATCAGGCGATTCGATTGTCGTATGCCCTAGGGGAAGCTGATATAAAGAAGGGTGTTTCTCGCATCAAACAAATGGTAGAGGATCTAAGTAAATAGAATATGAAGCTTTTCTGTAGTACACATGTATTATGGATCAGCTTTATTTTTATTTCTTCTCCTGTTTCTGCACAGAATTTAAAGCAAGTTTCGACTGCTCCAAGGCCGTCTGAGATTCTTAAAAACGATCGAACAAATTCAATTGTTATCCCTGAGTTTGGATTAAAACTACATCTGTTTGCCGATCGTAGCAGTGATGTTTTAAGAAAACTAAATTTTGGGGAGAAAGTTCGCTTTGATGAAAACTCTCTCGAAGCACCGAATCCAGATTGGATTCCTGTTGTATTGCAGGATGGTTTGTCCGGTTTTCTTTTGAGAAAGCATTTGATTTTTGTACCAAAAAATAAATTTCTCCAAACACTAGTTTTTGAATCAGAAAAAAAATTAAATTCCAAGTCCGTAGATTATAAACAAAAAATGGAGATAACTGATATTTTGTTCTCCTATTCTGTTGCAGGTGAATTTACTGGAGACGATTTTATTTATCTTCGTGCTAAGGCTGGTTTTGCGCTCAAAAAAACTCTTGAGCAGATAAATGAACTTAACTTAAAGCCGGATGATAATGAAGAATTACTTAGTTTTTTGAAACGCCATCAAACAAAACTTCTGTTTGATTATGGATCGGGAAAGTATTATCTTGATTCAAATTATTTTTGGAAGCTAATTGAGTCGTATCCGAAAACAAAATACTCCGACTATGCGGGTTTTTTAGCCATTGAGTCCCTGCCTGTTTTTGAATGTAAATCTGATCTGAAATGTCGATTGGAAGAACTGAGAAAAGGGAAAATGAGATATATTTATCTTTTCCCGACAGGAAATTATGTGAAAATATACCTAAAAGATATTCTCAATACATTTAATTCCATAACAAAAGACCAAGAGTCTATCGCCTGCTATCCGCCAGTTCCTGATTCAATAAAGTCAGAAATCAATATGATGTTTCGTTACGTAAGCGAATATGGTTCCAACGAAAGGAAAAAAATTTTACCACACCTTCAAATATTAAAAACGGAATGTCTAAAATAGGCTAGACCCACAATGATTTTGTTAGTATCATCTCGCAATGGTTAAACTAGCTTATAAGTTTTATCAAAAAACCGACTTTCGAGAAGGTCATGATCACTCGAATTCTGAATCTCAAAATTTTGAATTTCAATTTATCATCTTACATGGACTTTTTGGTTCATCCAAAAACTGGGTTACCATATCTAAGTTTCTATCAAACTATGGAAATGTATACTCCTTAGACTTAAGAAACCATGGAGATTCACCACACGCAAGTGTTCATTCTATTGAGTCGATGGCAGATGACTTGGATGGATTTATTGCCGAACATAATTTAAAAAATGTGATTCTACTGGGTCACTCCATGGGTGGTTTGGTTTCCATGTATTTTGATCTAACTAGACCAGGCAAATTAAAACATCTAATCATCCAAGACATAGCACCAAGAGATTACCCTTTTATTTACGAAAATGAAATTGCGTCGATGTCCTTTCCATTGGATTCTTATACGTCTAGACAGGAAATTGATGCAAAGATGCAAGAATATGTGCCTGATCCGTTCATACGGCAATTCTTACAAATGAATCTAGATCGTTCAGATGACGGAAGTTACAGATGGAAATTGAATGTAGAATTGATTGGAAAGGGAAGAAAACTTTTTGAGAATTTGTTTTTAGATTTAAAACCATCTTCCACAAAAACAACTTTTTTGCTTGGTGGAAGTTCGGAATACATAAAGGAAACTGATTCTCCATTGATCCGAGATTTGTTTAAAGACCACCAGACCTTTGTGATCGAGGGCGGAGGACATTACATCCACTTTACCCACCAAAACAAGTACATCGAATTGTTAAAATCAGTCTTGGATACGATCATTTAAAAAAATGAAACGAAGCTTGATATGTTGAAATTTAAAATTATACATTCCGCCTTTCTGTTTTTAATTCTCTTAGAATGCTCCGAGAGTCACAAATCTGTAGATAGGGATATTTTTGAATCTCATGCCTCTAAAACATTAAGTATATCT
>JALOTI010000501.1 GCA_025457985.1 Leptospira sp. | reverse complement strand
ATTTGTTTATTGTATCTATCGGACAGGTATTTGCTTTTTTAGAATCCAAAGAACCAATTTTGTGGAAGAGCAAACTCCTTCATTATGGTTTACTTTTTTTACTAATTTTACAGACCTTTCTACAAATCAGAATTCTTAAAAAATTCTTCCCTCTTCTGGACAACGTACGAAATGCCCAAGTGGAACTCTTGGAACTTTGGGAGGAAGGAGGAAACCTCCCTGTTCTACATAAGAATATTTTTGATGGAATTTTGATTTCAACCTCCTACCTTACCCAACCTCATTTTTTGGTTTTGAATGAGAACAAAGCAAAAAAAATCCAAAGTATTCTTGCAAAAGAAAAAATCCCTGGCTTCCACTTGATTTGGTATGATGGTGAAAAGCCGTACGATATGAACTTCAGCCGTAAGATGTATGATGAAAAAATCAATAATAAATATGATTTCCCTGAAGTTGAATACAAACTTACCAAGGATGATTCCAAATACGGATACCGGCTCCAGCGTTTTTCTTTAAAGTAGGACAAAATAGTTATGGAAGACGATAAAAAGCCTAATCTGAATTCGGACGGTGATAAAAAAAAGAGGGAAGGATCTCCAATGGCAATGGCGGGGATTGGGTTTGAATTTGTTGCTTCTATCTTACTTTTTGTCGTTGGTGGATACTATTTAGATGAATACTTAAAGACGAGCCCTCTTTGGTTGTTAGTTGGATTTTTTTTTGGCTTTGGGTTTTCCTTTTACAGCCTGATCAAAAAAGCCAAAGAGAATGAGTGAGAGTTAGGTGGAAGATCTAGGTTCCTTCCATATCAAATATCTGGAATTGCGATTGGAACGGCTAAAATCGGAACCAAAAACCAACCAATTGCAGATAGAGTTTTTAGAATCCGTCATTCCACTGGCAAAAACATCCACTACATATGAGGAATATCTTACAAAACTGGGAGATTCCGCCGATTTTTTCCCGCAAGCGAAGGCAGAAGCCATCGATCGATCTAGGTCACTATTCGAAATCTATCAGGAGTTAGGTTTTTCCATCGAAGTATCTGCTTACTCAGAACGTATCGAAGCCATTCAAAAAACTAAAAATTATGCCGAACTTGCGAGTGTCCCTAGAACCAAAAAAAAATTGGATTCAGCCTCAAATACCCAATATCTTTTAAACTTAGTCTCAGAATTTTTAATATCGGTCTATCAGATAGGCTCGGAACCTAACGAAACCTCCAAAAAAAATAGAGCCTCTCAGTCTAAAGAGATCCTTCAAAGAATACAATCAATAGAACCTAAATTTAATTTTGATATATTATTCGAAGCGCCCTTTGCACGAGTTCATTCATTCACAAAGAAACAAATATCTGATTTAAAAATTCTATTGGAGACTTGGACTTAGTAACTTATGGAAGAAAGTCTTCGAGATCTAATCCAGGGTTACAAAGTCGGATTTGAAATGTATGAAAAATCTCTACCGAAGAACAATCCCGTCTTGGTGGAGTTATATGATCTATTTAAATCTATCGAAACTTTGGCAATTGAATCCAGGGACTATATGGTTTTTATGGAGGAGGCTACCAAAAAAGACTATTTCAATCAAATCATAAGCTTTCATAGCAAACTCAGTGCAGAAATGGTCAATTTGCCAAGTCGAAAAACAATTCCGAGTCCGAAGGAAATGGCAGTCGCCTACCACAATGCTTACGATTCTTTACCTAAGGAAGCACATTTAGATCCCACACGAAAGGTTTATGAACGGATTTTTGAATTAGAGGCCAATTCCAAATCTGGGCCAGAATTTTTATATCGTTTAGAGTTTGAAAATTTATTGACAAAGTTAACGAGTGTTCATTGGAATTCAATTGCAGGGAAAGCACAGGAAGATTTAAAAACTCTCGGAAGAACCTCTAATACGGACTCAGGTATTGTTTCTCTACCTGCCACCGAAGAATACTTTGAAAAAATAAAGCAAGTTTCGGAACAATCAAAATCCGTTTTAGGATTAGAGGTAGCCTATCAAAAATTAGCCGAGGAAAATATTCTAGATACCTTGAAGGATACGGTAAATTTAAACACATTCTTCCATTCTCTGATCTATCCAATTGTATCCTATCGTTTGGTTAAATCAAAAGAAAATCAACTGAAGGTAAAGTCAGCATACGCACACTGGAAGGCGTTTTGGAACAAGGAATTTGATGAGTTATTTGAGAATCCGAGGATACAGGACTATTTTTCCAAGACTATTTATGGGGCGTCGAAGGAATCATTGGCAGAACAGGGGATTCCTTCCGAGGATGCCTTCCGACTGGAGTTAAAAAATCTTTTGAATTCAGCGCTCAATTCTTAATTTTTTTAAAAAATATCTTGCATAAAATTAAATTGTGCACAATCTAAATACAAGAATCTCTTTGTGAGGAATATATGTCAGACGAATTTTATCAGCTGAAAGTCAAACGGGGACCAGAAGAAGTTCCTTTGGAAAAGTTTAAGGATAAGGTTTTACTTGTTGTGAAC
>JALOTI010000040.1 GCA_025457985.1 Leptospira sp. | reverse complement strand
ACCAATTATGGAAAATGGGCCTATGAAACCGCAGAAGTCGAGCAAGGCGGAAACATTCAAATTGGCAAAAAATTACCACCGCCAAGTATGATTTCAAATTTAGACAAAATCCGCCTCTGTCGATAAGTTAACCCAAATCTTGCAATCCACTCTGCGTCTGGAGTGGATGCACACCTACTCCAACTTCTCACTCGGGGAGGAAATCTCCCCCAGCAGTCCCAATTCGCTTGATAAAATTATGTCTCATAATGAGAGTGGGTAAGTTCCCATGATTGAGAAAAAGTTTACAGAAGAGATCGATGCCATTTCGAAATATTTGAATGTCGTCGAAAAAATCGAACCGATTCGAAAGAGTGGGGTCATTGTCTCAGTTGTCGGGAACGTAATCTATTCGCAAGGCCCACCCGACTCTAAAATAGGTGAGATTTTAGAAATAGAACGAGGCAGTGACAAAGGTTATCTGCCTTGTGTATTAGTTGGCTTCAAAGACCATCTTTACACATTAATGCCATTAGGTGATACGCAACAGATTTTCCCACATGCCTTTGTATTTTCCTCTGGAAGAACGATCACTCTTAGTGCAGGTCAAGAACTATTAGGTAGAGTATTAAACGGTCTAGGAAAACCCATTGATAATAAAGGGATTCTAATCACTACAGAAGAACGTCCCTCCGAGCCGAGGTTTCTTAATCCTCTAGATAGGCCTCCTATATCTGAAGTTTTAGAAACGGGTGTTAGGTCTATTGATGGACTCCTCACAGTAGGCAAAGGACAAAGGATTGGCATTTTTTCTGGATCTGGAGTGGGTAAATCCAGTTTATTAGGAATGATCGCTCGTTATACGAGTGCTGATGTAAATGTTGTAGCTCTGATAGGAGAAAGGGGCCGAGAGGTAAATGAATTTCTAAATATCGAACTTGGAAAAGAGGCTTTGGCAAAGTCTGTTATCTTCGTATCTACATCAGATTCTTCTAAAATGGAACAAGTTAGTTGTGCAAATCTTGCCTGCTCTGCGGCGGAGTATTTTAGGGATAAAGGTCTTTCCGTAAATTTATATATGGACTCTTTAACTCGATACGCTGAGGCACTAAGAGAACTATCTATTGGTGAGCCGGTAGTTTCTAAAGGTTATGCTTCAAGTGTTTTTTCTAAAATGGCAAAGTTAGTCGAGAGAGCAGGCACTTCATACAATGGAGGTTCCATCACTGGATTTTATACAATCTTAACAGATGCTGATGATGATATGGATGATATCGTTGCTGACAAAGTCCGAGGATTCATTGATGGCCATATCATTTTGACTCGCAAACTCGCGGAACAAAGTCATTATCCTGCCATTGACATCCCATCCTCTCTCTCAAGACTGATGCAAAAAATTGTTAGCGAAGACCATTATATGCGCGCTTCGATCGTTCGTGAACTGTTATCAAAATACAAATCCAACGAAGACTTGATTATGTTAGGAGCTTACGTGAGAGGAGCGGATGAAAAGATAGACATGGCACTCGATAAAAAATCTAGTATCGACGATTACTTGCGCCAAAGAATCGAAGAAAAATCAAATTTTAGTGAAGCTCAATCCAAACTGGCAAAAATTCTTCAAGCCAGCCAAAGAACTGAGGATGATTTTTAATCTAATTCTAAAAGCACCAGCGTAACATCATCATCAGGAGAGCGATTTCCCGTAAATTCTTTGATACGATCGAGGATCAATCTTTTTGCTTCTTTTAACGGATAACCCTTAAATCGCTGGACAATTTGTTGCCATTCATCTTGACCAATCATCACCTTTTCCGAGTTTGTTGCCTCAGTGATTCCGTCTGTATACAAAATCAATCGATCACCAGATTGAAGATCTAAGGTTTCTTCGACAATATCAAGCTCTGGTATCCAACCAATAAGTTTTCCTTGAGGTTGGCTGAGTATAGGCTGGTTTGACCCGTTCCTTGTTATGATTAGGGGAGGATGACCCGAGCGAGCATGAACCAGTTTTTTACTCTCAAGATTTAAATAAACATAAGAGGCAGTTAAAAAAGCTCCCTTCATCTTTCCTACCAAAGTAGCATTTATTTGTTCTAACATGGTTTGGGGGTTTCTTGAGAATCTTGTTTGGGTAGAAAAAGCAATTTTTAACATTGCTGATATCAATGCCGCCGGAATTCCATGCCCAGATACATCCGCCACCAAAACACCAATCTCTTTTTCAGATATAGCTACAAAATCAAAAAAATCTCCACCCACCCGATCCATTGGTTCATAATAAAACTCTGTCAATAGTCCCTGTAAGTTAGGTGCCTCTTCTGGAAGAATAGAACTTTGGAGTTTTCTTGCAACTTCCAATTCATTTTTAAACGCAATATACTTGTTCTGTTCGGCAACAGCCTTTTTCAGAGTCAAAAGATTTTTAGATCTAGAAATCAATTCTCTTTTATCAAAAGGTTTCACAAGATAATCATTTCCACCAGCCTCTAATGCGGTTACGATATCTGTTATCTGGTTTTTGGCTGTTAAAAACAAAATTGGAAGCTCATACAAAGAATAGGATTCTCGTAAAACCGAGCAAACATCATACCCACTCATACCAGGCATCATGATATCAAGCAACATCAAATCAAAAGGACCAGAGTCTCGGACCAAACGGATCGCCTCACCTCCATTTGCTGCCTCAACAACATCACAACCAATAAGAGTCAGGTGATTTTTTAAAACCTGACGATTGATTGGTTCATCATCTACAACCAAAACTCGGATCGAAAAAGCATTCTCTCCCACTTCCAAATCTTCTTCTATTGGAGAAATTTCGATCACATCAGTGCTAAACCAAAGCTCTTTGGATAGATTTTTCTTTTGCTCTATTGGTATCTCTCCATCGCGGGCGAGAGGTAATGTAAAGTGAAAGTCTGATCCTTCACCTAACCTAGATTCAACCCAAATACTCCCGCCATGCAGTTCTACGAGTCTTTTTGTAATCGCAAGACCAAGTCCTGTACCACCAAATTTTCGAGTTGTGGATGAATCTACTTGTTCAAACGACTGAAAAATATCGGTAAACTTATCAGATGGAATTCCGATGCCGGTGTCTGAAATCGTAATTTTTGCAAATCTTTCGGAAATAGCGGCATTCAATTCAATCCTTCCTTTCTCCGTAAACTTAATTGCATTCCCAATCAAATTGAAAAGGATTTGCTGGATTCTAGCTTCGTCTGCCAGAACATGAGCAAAATCGAAAGGAATATTGTTTCTCACTTGCAGATTTTTTGTAACAAAAAGTGGTCTTGAAATTACAAGTACGAGATCTGAGATTTGGTGGAGGTCAACAGATTTTAAATCTAAATCTAAATCGCGATTTTTCATTTTTGAAAAATCTAAAATATCATCAACTAACGAAGATAACCTTTTCCCAGAACTGATGATCATTCCTAAATTCTGTCTTTGATCTTGAGAAAGTTTACCACCAAATCCATCAAACATAGATTCAGCGATTCCAATAATTCCATTTAAAGGAGTTTTTAGTTCGTGAGATGTATTTGCTAAAAATTCGTCTTTGAGTTTATCTAGAGCTAGTAGTCTTTTTGACAAAGACTCAACGTCACTAAAAGCTCTACTAAACCTTCGAGATAGAGTTAATGATTGGAATAAGATGAATAAAAATATTCCAATTGGGACAGCCTCAACTGTGTAGATGATCTGATTTGCATTTAGGATATCAATGACGGAAGCAATAGCCATGGAAAGTAGACCGCATGTAAAAAGAATACTCCCCTCTTCTTTGAACCATGTAGCACGAAATACACCTTGAAGAATGATTAACACTCCGTATAAAAAAAGAAAATTATAATATTTGTTTAAACTTGTGAATACTTCCGTGGGTAATACAATTACTAGTCCCGAAAAGAAAAGGATGGGAAAAAATAGAGACCATGACATCCACCTTGGATAGTATTTTGGGTAAAACTCTCTAAAAAATGCAAAAAATAGATAAGGCGAGATATAGAATGTTAGAAATTCAATCCGCAGACAATTTGCCCAGCCCAAAACTTCCTCTAATTCGATGAAAACAAACCTCTCTCCGGTAAAAAGAGTACGAATGGATAGAAGTAAGGCGGCCAAACCAAATAGGTAGTTACCAGAATCAGTACTCCTCCAATAATACAATCCAAAGTGATAGAGAGCGATTATAAAGACAGCTCCTGCTAGAAAAAGAGACGAAGCAATATCTCTAACATTCGTTTGTTGAACTAATTCCCACTCACCGAATAATGGAGGCTCCCACATCCCACCCTTGGTATGGTGGTAATTTGAAATTTCAAAGACCAATTCATTTTCGCCTTCTTTAAATCGAACACTGTAAATTTGAGATTCATACGATGGTTTTCCCAGAGAAGGATCTTTGGATACGACACCTGCACCACCCAATAATTCACCGTTCCAGTAGACACGTGAAGCAGTTGCCTGATCCAGAGTCTTTATCCCAAATGCCAGATCTGAATTGATCCCCTCCGGTTTGGTCAGTTTTAGTCGGTAAGAACCATAACCCTTTCCCGAACCGAGGACTCCATTCCAAAGTCCCGGAACTTGCAATGGCAGTGAATGGTGATTTTCACCGAGGGATAGGAATTGGTGGGGGAAAAATTCCCATACACCCTCTAGATGAATGGGAGTTCCTATTTTTTTGATAGGTGTGTCCATTGTTTCGGACCAAATTCTCTCTGGAAAAGTGAAAAAGAGGCCGAGAGAAAGTACTAGATAGTGTAAAATGTTTCGGGGCAATAGAGACAAGATTCGGATTTTTTTTTAAAAATACGAGTAAAAAAGAGTACAAAAATTCAATGGAAAGGTAGAAATAGACAGTTGTGAAACGCTTCCAATTCAGTCTAGAGACCTTACTTAAGCTCAAAGCTAGAAAGGAAGAAGAAGAAATTCGTAGGCTTTCGTCTGTAGTTTCCAAACTAAACCAACTCATCTCTGAAAAAGAGACAAACCAAGTAGAAATCTCCCGTTCATACCAAATGATTACAAACTCCGCTCAAGTAGGAACGAGTTTAAATGAATACATTTCGATCGAAAGGTATATACAAGGTCTAACAAAACTTAACGAAGATCTGGAATCGAAAATCGCAAATCAAAATGTGGAAGTAGACCTCGTCAGAAAAGATGTGTTAGTTGCACGAACCAATAAACGAGTTATCGAGATATTAAAAGAGAGAAGATATCTCGAGTGGAAAAAGAAAAGAAAGAGAATAGAGCAAAAAGAAGTGGAAGAATTCAATTTAATGATTGAAGAATTCCATAAATGGGAGCCACCCTTTCAATCGAATCAAAAAAAGAAGCAAAAGCCAAAAACCTTTCGTATTCTCAATCGCGAGGACGGTGGTGATGAACTGACTTCTGATTTCAAAACCTTACGTGACTTTTATGAAAAATTTTATTTAGGACAAGGAAAACAAAATGGCTAGTGTAACAGACAGTACGAGATCGTTTTTTTTAATAGTTCTTATCTTCTTTTTGATCTCGATTGGTTTTTTTGTTTTCGATTATTTTCAAGTAATAAAGCAAAGGAAAGATTGATTGCCGACCGCGAAGAACTTGAGCTCATGAAACGTGAGTTAGAAGAAAAATCCCAAAGCTTAAGTTCTGACAAAGAACGCCTAGAAGAACTAAAAGAAGGGATACAAAAAAAAGAAAAAGAAATGGCGGATAAACTAAAAAGACAGAACCAACGATCGGAAAAGGTTAAGGTTCTTGCAAATAAAGTTGCCAATATGCCACCTGAATCCGCGCGCGATATGCTTCTCAATTGGCCCGATTATGATATTATCGAAGTTTTTGAGCAAATGGATAAGGATGCGGAGGAAGAAGGCCGCCAAACAATAACAACATACCTATTAACTCTTTTTCCTGCGGAACGAAGGTCTGTAATCTCTAACAAATGGTTGGATTCCAGTTCTCGAAATGTTCCAGGATATGGGAAAGCAATTGATGATGAGGATTCAGAGCCTTAGTACAAAATTTAGATTTTAAAATTTTAAAAGAATATCTTTTACTCTTTGGA
The DNA here is from genome assembly GCA_025457985.1 of Leptospira sp. GTDB lineage: Bacteria > Spirochaetota > Leptospiria > Leptospirales > Leptospiraceae > Leptospira_A. The sequence continues at coordinate 9,097 of JALOTI010000040.1, read as the reverse complement.
CAGCATCCTCTAGAATATCATTTACTACGATGTAATCAAAAGTATGGGCTTCGTCTAACTCCTTAAATCCATTTTGAATTCGCTTCTCTATACTGGATTGGGAGTCGGTACCACGACGGATCAGTCTTTCAATCCAAATCTCACGACTGGGAGGTTCAATAAAAATTGTTATTGAATCCGGACGTATCGTTTTGACTGACTTTGCACCTTGGACATCTAAATCTAGAATAACTCTTTTATTCTCAGCTAAAGCTTGTAAAATGGGAGTTTTCGGAGTTCCGTAAAAATTTCCGTGCACTTCTGCCCATTCGTAAAATTCGCCTTCCTCAATCTTTTTCTTAAATTGTGGCACTGAAAGGAAATAATAAGTTTTCCCTTCTTCGTCTCCCGGTCTCGGCGCACGCGTTGTGCAAGAGATAGAGAAAAAAAAGTCAGGATGTTCTGATAAAATCTTTGAGATGATAGTGGACTTACCACCGCCAGCAACAGATGAAATAATAAATAATTTTGGATGGGACATCAGTCTTCATCCTCTTCTTCAAGTCCGATTGTATTGTCTCCAGATTCCAATCTTTTATGGAGGCTTTCTGGTCGAATTGCGGAAAGTAGAATATGCCCTGTTTCTAATACAAGAATAGAACGTGTCTTTCTTCCTCCGGTTGCGTCTACTAGTTTGGAGCTAGTTTTTGCTTCGGATCGGAGTCGTTTTGCCCCTGCTCCATCGGCTTGCAAAATTGTAAGTATTTTTGAAACAAATACTACATTTGAAAATCCAATATTTAAAACAGGGAAGGAAGCCATTGGCACATTATTTAAATTCTTCTGGATCGATCAAGCCGAATCGTTTCGATCAAATGAATTTCATGTGTTCCAATATTCATAGCTTCTGATATGTCATCGCGACTATAGCCTTTTTTAATTAGGTGAACAACTTTATCAATCTTACTCGCAGTGGGCGGGAGTTCTTCTAGTGCGGATTCTATCGATAACTCAACCTTTTGCATGGCATTTTTTTGATACGCAGCAAAACTTGGATCATTCTTTTTTGATACTTCATTCATAAATTCACGACGTTTATTCGTATCTATGTATCTTACTTCAGATTCCTTTTCTTCTTGGAACGGATTTCCACCAACAGTATAGTCTGTTTTTGGACGAAGAATAGGCACTTCTAAAGAATCGATTGCTTCTGCGGATGGCATTTGATTCGTGTCCATGCCAAAAATTCCTTTTACAGCCTTACCTAATTTGCCAAAGGCAATATTGACTGCACCTTCTGTTGTTTCCACTTCATCAATAGATGTTACAAATTGGTTTTGTTGGTAGATTCTTCCAATTCCCGTTCTTTGTTCTTTTAGTTCTGCATTAGAATCAGAATTAGTTTCTCGTTTCGACTCTCTATCTGGATTCATATCCTTTTGCAAATTTGAATCGGTTTTGAAATCTAAAATTTGATTCTGAACCTCTTGGTTTTGTCTTTCCGAATTAGAAAAGGCGTTCGATGGAAAGATTTCCTCTTTCATAGAGAGACCCATTTTTTCATAATGTTTAAACTCTGAAAAAAGTTTTTCTGCTTTTTCCATCATTTGTCGCAGAGCGACTAATCTCGATTCGATGATATTTACGGTAGCATCTAACTCCCGTATGGTTTCAGATGTCGCTAAGTCAATGGCTCGGTTTAACCGTTTATCGTAATAATCATTTACTGATTTTTGTACTTTGGCAGAAATAAATACATACATCATCCCGCAAAAGAGTACGTTGATGAGTACAAGTGAAAATAATTCCATAAATTCTCCTAGATACTGTCTCCAACAACATTCTAAGGAAAATTAAACTTTTGAATCGAAAACGGAACCCTCTTCCTGCTTTCCTTTATTATAAATTAGACCTGACCTTGAGTAAGAAAGAACGGAAGGCTCTTTTTCATCTTTAGCACGGGCGCTCTGTCCACCGTTGTTTTGTTTGGTTTCAGGGACTGACTGCGCTCGGATCTGAGTTTGTAGGGCGGCTTTCTGGAGCTCAACCACCTGGTTTTGGTGGGTGAAGGGATTCTCAGTCTGAGCACGACGAGCAAAGTCGTAATGGTGCGCGTGGCTTACAAACGTCTCATTGAGTTGCATACTTCCCTCCCTCTAATTCTTAGATTTACCACGACCTCGTTTTTTTCTCCAGTCATTTTTATCTTCATCTGGATCTTCGTAAGGTATACTTCGGACTTGGTTTTCTTCTTCGTAAAATGTCTTCGCCTTGGTTTCATGCCGAAGCTTAAATTCAGCATTTCGGATTCTCATACTCACACCCGGGAAAATCGTTTTTTCGACTGAAATCCTGCCACTGGCTGCCTGCTCGTCCATATACTCGGTCAATGTGCGGATTTCGTTTTCATATTCGGTTATGCGTTTTTCGAGTTTTTTGGTTCCCGCTTCCAATTTTTGTAAATGTGCTTCGTTTTCAGGACTAAAAGTTGAAGGATCATTGTCCTTCCTCGCTTTTAACGTTCGCATTGTTTTTGTTAATTGGTCATGTTTATCACGGTTTTCTTTTTTCTTGAGTTCGTATTCTTCGATCTGTTTGAGAATCTTTGGATTGTTACCTACAATCAAATCTGTTTGTGGGTTCGCTTGTGAGCCAATGATTTTTGCAGAAATCAACTGAGCAGCCTGAATCGTACCACCCACAATCTGCCCTCGTTTACCTTTACAACTTACCTTTCCGCCCGCCATAAGTTGCGAATGAAGGATCCCTTCTTGGACGATGATATCTTTTTCGGTGATCACAGTTGCATTCTGGATAAACTTCGCAACAATGTTACCGCCTGTGGATTCCACTCGTGCCTCTTCACGACCAGTAATACCCTGCCTAACGATAATATCTCCATCCGCTTCGACCACAGCTTTTTGGATAGTTCCATAAATCTCTATATTTCCTGCGGCTTTGACCGAGTAGTTGTCTTCCACGTTTCCTGTGATGATAATGGAACCAAGGAAAGTTACATTACCAGTTCGAACCCCAACATCTCCATTGATTCGGTATACCGTTTCCACAGACAGTCGTCCTGCCACATAAACAACCTGGCCATTCACCTCAGCTGTTAGGCGCATCTTATCCTCAGACAGGATCGTACCCTTTCCTTGTTTGAGTTCCGTGTCGGATCCATCTTTTGCTGGCAGAACCATTCCAAAGAGATTGCGTCCAAACTTTCCTTTTTCGGCAGGAATCTTTTCTGCAAGGAGTTGTCCAACCACAACGTTTTCAATCATGTCTAGATCTTTGTAGTCAACTCGACCCGATTGATCTTCTTTAAAGTTAATTTTCTTTTCTGTCCGAACATAGTATTTTATTTCCGCATTACGCCCGTTGACTGGGAAATCACCTTCTGCACCTATAAAAGGTTTGTTAATGATATCTTCTTCCAGATGTTTTCGGATCTCTTCTTCTTTGAGACCGTGAGCAACACCCATTCCTTTTAAGGCAGCGACGACATCGTTGACCTCTAAATCACGACCGCCAGGACGAGCTGGAAATACCGTTACAAAGGCACGCATATTTTCCTGAGCAATTTCTACGTTGCAACTGGAATCATTGCCAGGTTTGGGTTTCTGGTTGGAAATAAGAACAGGTTGGCCCTTTTCCTCTCGGATGATTTTATTGATAAGGGCAGGATCAACACCGGCAACTCCTCGAAACGAAAGTTTTTTGGAGACATCAGCAAGGGTCATATGTGCGCCCTCACCTGTTGGTGGATAAACAGTTAAAAATACTCCAGTACGATATATCTTAACTGAAACACGACCATCCTTATTTTTAGGTGTAACTAATTCTTTTAGCTCTTTGGAAACTAACTTTCCGCTTCCACCCGTAAGAGCTTCATCTAATGAAGTAAGTTCTTCTAACAATAAATCGTCGGGAATGATAGAAACTCGGATGTGATAAGGTTCTGAGAAAAAGAGACTTTTTTTTCCTCTTTTTAAAACTTTATAATCAAGTTCGTGAATTTTTCTATTTAGATGTGCAGAAGCAAGATTCAAACATTCTTCAATGGAATCTGCGATTACCTCAACCTGTTCTTTTTCCTTACGTTCGAACTCGCTCAGTTCCTCAGTAAGATACTCGGTGAGTGACATGGGGATTTACCTTTTTTGGATGGCGGATTTAACTTTAGAAAGTTTGCTTCGAAGACGTGCCACAGCCTTAGTATGTAGCTGAGAAATTCTAGATTCCGTTACTTCCAATACTTCCCCAATTTCTTTTAGAGTCAGATCTTCGTAGTAGTAGAGTACGATGACTTTTTTTTCTTTTTCGGGAAGGGATTGAATGGATTCAACAATTACGTTTTTAATTTCCTCTTTTTCGATGATATTATCTGGGTTCATATTCATCGGTGATTCTAAAGTTTCCATAAAAGAGACTTCATCATTCTCATCACCGAGAAACCATATATCATTTAGAGAAACAAGCGAGGTACCAGATAGTTTAGAAAGAAGGGAATTGTATTCTTCCATTGACACGCCGAGTTCTTTTGCGATCTCTTCGTCTTCAACTTTTTTCCCTTCTTTGTTTTCCAACATCGCAATGATGTTTTCCAACTGTTTTGCCTTTTGACGAATTGAACGAGGGATCCAATCGACTGATCTAAGTTCGTCGAAGATGGAACCACGGATCCTTGTCATTGCATAAGTTTTGAATTTAATTTCACGAGAGGGGTCAAATTTTTCAATAGCGTCTAACAAACCAAAAACGCCATAACTGACTAGGTCCTCAAATTCCACATTTTGAGGCATCCCAATAGCAATCCTACCCGCAACGTGTTTTACAAGCGGAGAATACTTCTCAACGAGATAGGATCTGATCTCGGGATTTTTGGAAACACGATAGTCCTTCCAGAGTCCTGTCTCATCAAATTGATTGTATTTGTCTAGCAGTCTTGACATATGGGCCCGGGCATCCGGAATCTCTTTACTTTATAGAAAAAATCGTAAAGAAACGAAAATTACAAGAGCATTTTTTTCTTATGTCCTCTAAAAAGCGAATTTTTCACCCTTCTTGCATATCATCTTTGGCCATCATGGTTCTAATTGCCTCTGCCATGAGTTTTGGCTCATTTTTAATGGCAATTTTATCCACAATGATGTGATCCCCAAATTTACCAGATTTCGCCATGGCAAGCCTTGCCTCCACAGCATCGTCAACAGAAGATTGGACACCGAAGGAATCCGAACCCATGCCATCGGAGTTAGCCTCTAGGCCTCCCTCCATGCCATCGTGGGGCTCTTCTGAGCTTCCGAATCCACCCATTCCTTCCAGGGAGATTCCACTGAGGAACTCTAAAAATTCGGGTACCTTTTTCTCTAAGGTGGCATAGACCCCAAATCCGAGCCCGCCAAAAGCTAAAGTCGAAAGAAAGGAGACAAAAAGAATATAAGTAATTCGATTCCCGACGAGAAATCCGGAGACGGAGCTAATGATGGCACCGAGAACGGCAAATCCTAGTATAAATCCGATCTGCACCTAGGCCTCATCCTCCATTTCTTTTTCCATTTCCTTTTCTTTGAAATCTACAAAGCTAAAGAACTTTTTAAAGAAACCAGTAAGTCCTTCCTCATCATTATAACCACCTTCCGTCTGTAAAAGGGTGTGTGTGATTCTTGTTAAGCAAGCAGCAGCTTTCGAACGAGGTGCATTTAGGATAAACGGTTTTTGCTCTCGGATAGATTTTTCAACTTCTTCGTCTTGAAAAATGAATCCGAGATTTTCCACTTGAACTTCTAAAAACTGACCAGAGATATCGATCACTCGGTCTGCCACTTTTTTCCCTTCGATCGCAGAACGAACTCGATTTACGATGATCTTAAGGTTTTTGTCTTTCGATTGGGAAACAATCGATTTGATAAGTCCATAGGAGTCTGTAATTGATGTTGGCTCTGGTGTTGTCACGACCACAACTTCGTCAGCAGGCATAACCAGTCCGATCACGTTAGCTGAAATTCCAGCACCGGTATCAATAATCATTACATCATACCGATCCAATTCCACAAACCCTTTGATAAGGTTGTTTCTCTGAGTTTCGTTCAAGTTCGCGAGTTGCGAATAACCAGAAGCCCCAGCAATGATATCCACTCCTTCCGGTGTAGAGATTACAATTTCTTTTAAGGTTCTATGACCTTTTACAACATGGTAGAGGTTGTATTTGGGGATGATACCTAGAAGGACGTTGACATTGGCAAGACCCAAGTCACCGTCAAAGATCAAAACCTTCAGGCCGGTCTTTGCAATCGAGATTGCAAGGTTCACAGAGACAGTGCTTTTCCCAACTCCACCCTTACCTGAGGCCACCGCGATGATTTTCGTTTTTTTGGAAGCCTCTTGGGACGAAACGAGTTTTAGCCCCGCATTCGATTCAGTGAGCTTTCTAAGATTTGCTGCTTGGTCCATCGTTACCCCTACGGCAAAGGATAACGACTTACGTTAAACGGTCTTCTCGAAGACCTCGCCCGCTATCCCTTTCAATTTTTCAGGGAAAATTACACATTCTGCAAGTAGTTTTTTGGAAGCACCCAGGATATCAAAAGGGACATCCTGTCCAACACTCAAGAATGAAAATTCCCTATGAAGAGTATCGGCTAATTCTACTACAGAACCTAAAAATTCTGCTTCATCTAGCTTTGTAAGTAAAATTCTTTTGTAACCAGTATGTTCGTAAGCCTTGGTCACAGCAACCGCATTGTCTCGAGACACCGTGGCAGAAAGGACTAGGATAGTCTCGACATGGTCATTTTCACCAAAACACTCAAAGTATTCCTGTAATTTTTCCAAGTTTTCGGAATTTCTATGGGAATACCCCGCAGTATCCACAAGAATTAGCTCGGAGCCATCTCGTAAGATAGCCTCTTTCCATTTTCGCAGTTCTTTTACAGCAAAAAAAGGAAGACCCATTGCATCCGCATAAAATTTCAACTGGTCGATCGCCGCAATACGGTAGTTATCTGTTGTATAGAGGGAAACTTTTTTCCCCATATGGAGACTGTATTTTGCGGCTAACTTGGCAATCGATGTGGTTTTTCCAGAGCCTGTTGGACCTACAAAAAACACTACCTTTCGTTTGCCCCTTGGGGTTCCAGAAAAAAGATCTGAGTCAATTTGGATTCTCTCAGACAGGATAGAAACTGCTTTGTCCGTAACTATAGAGTATTTAGAGAGGTCGACTTGCGAAAGCCTTTGTTCCAAATTCAATTGCATTTCCGCAATAAAGCCTTTGGATAGCCCCTCTTCTGCCAATCGGTCTGCCAGTTTTTGAATATGGGGGTGAAATTCCTTTGGTTGCGGAGAGCTGGATGGCTGTAATATGGGAGTTCTATCTTTGGCTTCTAAAATAGAGAGTCCCAGATGGGCTTCCGATTCTTGGTAGTTTTCTTCTACCTCGGATCTCTCCATTAGGTTCGGTCTTTCCGAAAAAGTGCGTCTCTTCCTCTCAGAAAACGGGCGAACCATTTCGATGGTGGCACTACGCCTAGACCCCAACTCTGCGAGGGGGGCTGGTTCTGATTTTTGTTTTTGTTTGATGAGTTCTTTGAGATCTTTGAGTTTCTTTTCAATACGATCTTTGGAATTTTGTTTTTCGGGTATGCCTACATCAATCTCATAGGCCCTCTGCGCAAGAAGTCCCGTTCCAAAAAGTCCTCCTTCCGTGATCACCCTTTGGTCGTAGAGATGTGCTTCTGGACCGTATTTCATTTTCATCTGCATAATGCAGTCTTGTAAGTCCTTTCCGCGGATTTTCACAAAATCCATGTCTTTTTCCCCCGAAACTAGGAAAAAATTGAATGACACCCTTAGAAAGAAAAGCCTTTTTTATGTGACATAATAATTTTACATCAAAAACCGAGCTTTAGGAGATTGCAAATTGTCAGAGGATATCTATTTGGAAGATGGAGTTCCCGTTTCACGCCAGTTTGGTGACATTTATTTCTCAAAACTTGGCGGAGTCGAAGAAACCAAATATGTGTTTTTAGATGGAAATCGATTTTCGGAAAGAATATCAGCTCCGAGACTGCAACCTCTTGGAATCGGAGAGCTTGGATTTGGATCGGGCTTAAATTTTTTTGTGACCCTAGACACCTGGAAAAAAAATCCAAACCCTTGTTCCGTTATGTTCACAAGCCTAGAGGGATATCCTGCTAAAAAATCTATCCTAAAGAGTTTACAATCAAATTACCCCGAGATTCCTACTTGGCCTGAGCAATGGATAGACAGTTATGAATCGAAGGTATCTGAATTCGAACACTCCCGTTCCATTTTGCGTTGGCAAGTTTCCGAAATACACCCTAATGCTCGTTCCGTGTTTCAAATGGATCTACTATTCGGAAATGTTTTAGATTGTTTAATTGAATTCCCGATGATTGACCTTTGGTTTTTAGATGGCTTCAGTCCCAAAAAAAATCCGGAAATGTGGAGTGAGTCCGTTTTTTCCCAAGTTCGGAAAAAATCAAAGCTGGGAACAACACTTTCTACGTTTACGAGTGCAAGATTTGTTCGCAATGGCCTGGCTTCTGTCGGATTCGATATAAAAAAACAAAAAGGATTTGGTAAAAAAAGAGAAATGATCATTGGATCTTTTTTAGGATGAAACAAAATCTAAGGGCGGCGATAGTCGGTGGGGGGATTGCGGCGGGAGGTATTGCCTATGCATTAAACAAGCGTAATATTGAAACAACAATCTTCGAATCAAAATCTAATGTTGCGGAAGGAGCAAGTGGAAATCCAGTTGGACTTGTTTATCCTTTTCTCACCAAACAAAAAACAGTGGAGTCCGATTTTTCGATCCAAGCTTTTTTGTATTTTTTGGAAATCTGGCAAAAAGAAAATTTCGACCAAAAGGTTTCGAATAAAGATGGAATTTATTTTTTATTACATACACAATCATTACGTGAACGTTACCAAAATGCGATTTTGAACCACAATCTAAGCAATGAAATTGCCTACCTTAAACAAGAACCGGATACTAACTTAGAATCAATCTTTTATCCAAAAGGAAAAACGATTCAACCGAAAGAATTTACAAAAAACCTGCTTGCAACTTCAGATGCAGTTATAAAGA
>JALOTI010000500.1 GCA_025457985.1 Leptospira sp. | reverse complement strand
ACGTCAATTTTAATCGAGTCGGGATTGAGTTCCAAAATATGGTTTAGCTCAGAATATCTATCTCCAAACTTATCCAAAGAGATTTGGCATCCGATTGATTTGAGATCCTTGATTCTAGACTTTATTCTTTCGTTTTTCCAAAGAAAATTTGATTCGTTGATTTCGAGTGTCAATTGTTTTGCAGGGATTTTGAATTGAAAGAGCTTTTCCTCAAGCCAAGAGGAAAAACTTTCTTCATTCAATAAAGTTTCGGATATGTTTAAGGAAAACTGATGTGGTTTGTTAGAGAAAAAACGCATCGATTCCTGAATCATTTCTCGATCAATGTCTCGTATCATCCCTGTTATGTTAGCTAAATTTAAAAAATCAGATGGCTGGAGAAAATTATTATTTTCTTTTAGTCTAACTAAACATTCAAACTTTTCAAACTCTTTACTTTGGTTATTGATGATACCTTGGAAAAAAGGTACAATCCTATGTTCTTCCATTGCATTTTTGATTCGCCTGGCAAGTTGTAGGTTCTGAGAAAAGGGGGGAGTGTGAGTTGTTTTGGAATACCTAATAAAATGCTCAGTAGTATCCTCTTCTGCTAACATAAGTGCTAGTTTTGCTTGGTTATAAATATCCTCCATTCCAGTGGTTAAGGAATACAAATATACTAAGTGAAAGCCAACTCCATTTACGAATATAGAATTGGAAGCAATCTGACTTTGAAAAGAATCAATTAGATGTTTCAGAACCTCCTCTTGTGTGTCTGAAACAATAGCAAATTCATTTTCATACGTATGGAAAATTGTATCCGTTGGATTTAGTTGGTTCGAGAGAATTTGAAGCAGTTCTTTTATAACTGAGTTAATCACGTCGATACCAAAATTCCTAAGCAATATATTGTAATTTTGAATTTTAATTAAAACAATAGAATGTGGTTTTTCCGTTTCCTGATTTAACTTCCGAGTTAATGATTCTAGATTTGGGTAGTTTGTGTTTGCATTGAAGAATAGAGATTGTTCCAGTTTTGCATTTTTCTCCTCCAAGGTCTTTTCTTGGTAGAAGGCATCTATGGCTTGTTTTATGGTTAGTTCCAAGTCATGTGAGTCCCATGGTTTGGGTAGGAAGCGATACAAACAGCCATGATTTAGGGCATTCCCTATAGCTTGGGCGGGAGCTTGGCCCGTAAGTATGATTTTTTTTGTCTTAGGGTAATTCTTATGCAATTCAATTAAAAACTCATCTCCATTTTTGCCAGGCATAACCTGGTCGCAGATAACTACCGCTAAATCACCCCCAGTAGCACTGATATCTTGGATGATTTCTTCAGCAGATGCAGCGCTATCAGCAGTTTCAATTCTGAATTTGCTCCCAAAAACTTTCTTCAGTTGTTCCTTTAGATTCCAGAGTATAAAAAACTCATCATCAATGCAGACTATAAAACGGTTGGATTCCAAAGCTCCCCCAGAACTTACCGATAGAAGATTCGATTTTTGTAAGACGGCAAGGATTATTTCGCCTTGACAATTTAATACAATAAGGTTTACTCTAGCCGTTCCATACTTTGGGGCAGGTTAAAGAGGACAGGAATGGTTTCTAAGAAAATTTACGTGGGAAATTTGAAATTTTCCTTAAAGGAAGAAAATATACGCCAGATTTTTTCTGTGTATGGAGCAATCCAAGATCTTAAAATGATACACGACCGTGAGACAGGCAATTTTCGAGGTTTTGCATTTATAACATACGCCAATGCAGAAGAAGCAGAGGAAGCCGTGGCCCAAATGAATGGCCAACCCGTTGATGGTAGAAATTTAAAAGTAACTTTTGCAGAAGACAAACGAAAAGAAAAACAGTCCTAAAACTCATCTTCTCGAGGACTTTCGCCCGACCAATTGGCGGACCCCTCGTGTTGATTTGCTCTTTGACCTAGACCCTCATTCGACGATCGTTAGGGCCACGTATGACGTGGAATCAGTCTTCGACCCTTCCGAGGCCCTCTTTTTGCATGGAGAAGGACTTGAGTTTTTAAATCTCAGAATCGGTGGAGAGCCCGTGCCACCCGAAGAGTATCAGGTTACTGATTTGGGTCTACTTTTGCCAAAACCTCCTTCTTCTTCCTTCCAACTTACCGTTGAAAATAGAATTTCACCTGTAGCGAATACGGCTCTCGAGGGTCTTTACAAATCAGGCAGTATGTTATGTACCCAAAATGAACCTGAGGGTTTTCGAAAGATCGTTTATTCGATTGATCGGCCTGATAATATGATGGTCTTTACTGTGACTCTCCTCGCAGATCCCAATCTTTTACCCGTTCTACTATCCAATGGAAATTTTCTGAGCGAAACATTGATTTCGCCAGATAAAAAGCAGGTTGTATGGCACGACCCGTTTCCAAAGCCAACGTATTTATTTTGTTTGGTGGCGGGAGATTTGGCAGTCCGCAAAGATTCTTATATTACAAAATCGAATAGGGAAATAGAACTACGAATCTATGTAGAAAAAGGAAATGAATCCAAAGT
>JALOTI010000039.1 GCA_025457985.1 Leptospira sp. | reverse complement strand
AACTCAAAAAAGAATTCCATCCATTTCTCGTAATTCTTTCTCGAAACAAAAACAATCCAACTCCGCATATCAATGCACTTTCTTTATTAAAACGAAAATCGTTTTGGAATTTTGATATTTATTATCCTGAGTACTACCAAAATCAAATCGACTTTAATGATAAAATCCCCAAAGACTGGAGATACAAATACTTTGCAGAGAAAATTGAAAATGCAAATTCGGATGAAATTGTAAATGCTTTTGATAACATATTGAGATTTTCGTCTGGAGATTTGAGAAAAGATACAATCGATCTAAAGGAAATTTATTATCAATCCTATTCCAATTATGCTCAGTACTATCATAATATTGGTCAAAACAAACTCGCCTTAGATTCAATCACTTTGGCAAGAAAATTCCAAAAACCAAAATCGGATCTTTTGAGAATTGCCTACAATAGTTTGAAGTTTACAACTCCCGAAGCAACATACATTCCCATCCTAGAAGACCTTACAGAAGATATAGAATTTCAGGAATTTGCTCTCAACTCTCTCATACCTATGTACGAGTCTTTAGGTGATTGGAATAACGCACTTAAAAATATAATCCTACTCGAAAGATATTACAGAAATTCCAATTCACTGGAGTTAGCCAACGAAATGGAACTTGTAAGAGTAAGGCTTTATATCAATTTAGAAAATTGGAAGGAAGTGGAGCCAATCGTGTCTGCAAAACTCAGAGAATACCCGGATTCTGTTATATGGGAAAGATTAAGAGCTGAAATCCTAGAAAAAAAAGATTCTTATAGAAGGATCTCAACCCGTCCAGATGCCAAGGAGGCAAGAATTCAATGATGCAATCTAGTTTATTAGGAATTATTGCAGCCGTATTATCAGTGTTTGTTGCAATTTTAGTTGAAGGTGCCTCCATCAGATCATTCTTTCATCTTCCCGCATTTTTATTGATAGTGGGAGGTACGATAGGCGTAACAATCGCATCGTTTAAAATGATTCATATAGGTAATGCAATCGCAAGCCTAAGATCCTTTTTGGTTCCAGACAAAGAAATCGATCTCAAATTAACATTTTTTAAATTTTGGGAAAAAGCAAGAAAGGAGGGACTTCTTTCTTTAGAAGAAGAGGCAAAACGTCTTGCTGATCCTTTTTTGCAAAAAGGGATTCAATTGATTGTTGATGGATCTGATCCTCGTACGATTGAAGATATACTCATCGAAGCACTGGAAGAACAAGAAAAAAAGGAATTAAAAACGGCAAAGGTTTTTGAAACCGCTGCAGGATTTTCTCCTACGATCGGTATCATCGGGACAGTGCTTGGTTTAGTTAGCGTACTCGAAAACCTAGAAGGAGGAACAAAAGTTCTTGGGCAAGGGATTGCAACAGCGTTTATTGCAACTTTCTACGGTATTTCTTTTGCAAACTTAATTCTATTACCCATTTCCAACCAACTTAAGGTTAGATGTAAACTTGCCTCTAATAGAAGACATGCAATTTTAAGAGGTGTACTGTCTCTGCAATCAGGAGAAAATCGAAGAATTCTCGCAGAACGAATTGAACCATTTTTAGATTCAGATGAGTGAAGTTTAAAGTGGAAAAATTTTATACAATTTGTGAATCTTTTTATCTCTAAAATCCTCTGGGATAGAAGGTTCACTTAAATCTTCAATTCGATAATCACGTGTTTTCCATTCGGCTTCGGGAACTTCCATCTTAAACTGACGAAAGTTTGTTGAAAACCATATCTCACCTCCATCGTTCAAAAACTTAGTCAAAAGAAGTAACAGTGTATTTCTATGTTTGGACTGGACATCCCATTCCTCATTCATCTTTTTACTATTGGAAAAAGTTGGGGGATCAATAAATATCAAATCGTATTTTGTTCGATTTGGGTTTTTTGATTCTCGCTCCAACCAAAAAAGTACATCAGCTTCGATAAACTGGTGTTTAGAACTCAAAAGTTGATTTTTGTCTAGATTGTCCTTTGCCCAATCCAAATACGTTTTTGAAAGATCAATACTTGTGGAAAAACTCGCGCCGCCTTTTGCAGCATAGACGGTAAATGCACCCGTATAACAAAATAAATTTAAAAAACTTTTATCTTTTACCCGTTCCCGAATCCATTTCCGTGTGATACGATGGTCCAAAAAGAGACCCGTATCTAAATAATCAGAAAGATTTACTTTGAATTGTAGATCTGATTCAAGAATCCAGTGGGTAGCACCTTCTCGAGAGAGTGGTATATACTGTTCCTTACCTTTTTGTTTTTTGCGATTTTTTAAATAGATTGGAACATTCGGATAAATCGATGCAACAATCTCCTGGATTTTCAAAAAACGTTGTTCTTTTTCTTCTTCTGTTTGATGACGTAAGGAACTTTTATCAAATAGAACAAGGCCATTCGGATAGAAGTCTAGTATAACAGGAATTTGGGGAATATCTTCGCTATAAACTCTATAACAAAAAATGTTTTCTTTTTTGCTCCACTTCTCTCTATCTTTTTTTAATTTTTTAAGCCTGTTCTCAAACATGAGAAAGGCTCCTGATCCTTTTTCCAACAGAATTGTACCTAACTTTTTCAATATTTCCGTCTTTGGAGAATTTGTCCCCCAGTAATTTCTCGTTTAAAAATTTATAGAGTCGTTAACTTTTTTTGTGGTTCCTTTCTCTTAGAGCGAGATCTTAGTATAGAATGTCCAATCGAGATACTACATTTATTTACTGTGACGGTTCCTCACGTGGGAATCCTGGCCCTGCCGCTATTGGGGTTTCATTTCAGAATCGAGATGGAGAGGAAGAGTTTTTTCTTTCTGAAAAAATTGGAACTGCCACCAATAATGTGGCCGAATGGAGTGCCTTAAAAAGAGGAATGGAAGAGGCAATAGAAAAAGGCCTTGTGAATGTAAAATTTCGTCTAGATTCCGAACTTGTCGTCAAACAAATGAAAGGTGAGTATAAAGTTAAAAACAATGATCTTTTGACATACAAAATCGAATGTGAAAAACTAAAAACCAAATTCATAAGTTTTGAAATACAATATATCCCTCGTGAACAAAATTCGAGAGCGGATGCTCTTGCCAATTTGGCCCAAGACAAAATAGTACCAAAATGAAAATCCTTAAAATTGGACTATTGATAATTTTAAGCCTAAGTTTTTGTCAAAAGTCAGCAAAACAAAGATTTGATGTGTTTTATTTAGATAAAGATTATTTGGAGGCAGCCACAATTTGTGAGACAGAAAAACAGTTAAGAATGGAAAGGCAAAACGAATGTGCAACTTCCATAGAATACGTAATCCAAGATATTGAGGCAATTACGACCCGCCCTCTACAAATGGGAATTTCATCCGTTCTCGTCAAAAAAAGTAAGGGCGAAAAGATTGAAAATCTTCTCCGCCAAAGCCCGCGACTTGGAATTCGTTATCTAGAAATCTGGAAACAAACTGTGATTTTGGAATAGACATCCTATTCCCATTTGAGATAACAAAACTATGTCTGGGGAACCGTCTCAAATTCTCAAAAAAATAGGTTTAAAAGTCACAAAAAACCGCGAGCAAGTCATCTCGATTTTGCAAGAGTCCAGACGCCCTCTCAACCACCAAGAGATCATGGAAAAACTTCCGAAGGATGAGTCTTGGGACCGGGTAACCATCTACCGAGCTCTTTCCGACCTGGAAGAAAAAAACCTTCTGAATTCCCTTCATTCCACAGATCGAATGACGTATTTTGAGCTCAAGGGTGAAGGAAAAAGTTCAACTGCCGATTCACATGGCCATTTGGTTTGTAACCTTTGCGGAAAAATTGAGTGCATTGACGATCCCTGGAAAGGCCTACCCTCCGCCAAACAGCTGAATGGATTTGAAATGGAATCTGTTGAAATCGTTTTCAGAGGCAAATGTAAGTCTTGCCAATAGATTTAAAAAATCGAATACCAGAACCATTTTATTCTCATATACAAACTATCTACGAGAGAGTCACCCGTGCTGGCTTTGAATGCTTTTTGGTCGGAGGCTCTGTTCGTGATCTAGTTATGGGCAAAATCCCGCACGAATATGATTTTACGACCAATGCAAAACCAGAAGAGGTCAAAAAACTATTTCCTTTGGTCGTTGAGACAGGAATCAAACATGGGACCCTAACGATTGTTATCGATAAGATTCATTACGAGATAACAACATACCGCATTGACAAGGACTACATCGATGGTCGTCGGCCCAACTCAATCGAATTTGGGAATTCCTTAAGCGAAGATCTTCGCAGACGCGATTTTACGATGAATGCTTTAGCTTTGGATCCCAAAAAGGGCGAGATCATTGACGAACACCAAGGTTTACTTGATATCCAAAATAAATTGATTAGGACAATTGGTGATCCCTTGCAGCGGTTTGGTGAAGACGGACTCCGGCCAATCCGAGCCTTACGTTTTGCCAGTTCTCTTGGCTTCGAAATTGAGGCTAGTACAAGAATTGCGATTCAAAAAACAAAACAGATTACTGAAAAAATTTCCGTAGAACGTTTTTTTGATGAGATAACCAAATCACTTCGGGGCAAAAAGCCCTCCATCATGTTAGAGCACTTAGTGGAGGAAGATATTTTCTCTCTTTTTCTAAAGGATTCCCGATTTAACGATACCATACAAAAAGATGCGGTGTCGTATTTGGATCAAATTTCCAAAGAGAATCTGGGATTTCAAATGGCTGTTTTCTTTTTTATTTTGTCCCCAGGTGTTGGCTCTAAAGTTTTGGAAGAATGGCTTCGAAAATTAAAAACTTCAGGTCAAACGATTAAAGATTGCCTACTCTTCTTTCAGTTCATCCAAATATCACAAAAGTTTGCGGGTGAAGAGAATCCAACTGATTTGGTGTTTACGTTTAAAAAACAAATCCTTTCCCCATTGAAAAAACATTTTGGGGCAGAAACCGCATATCAGAAGGTAGACGAAAGTTTCTGGAAGGATATGGAAATGTTTTTCGGAGACAAAACTTCCTTACTCCGATCCATTTGGCTAGATAGACCTCCACTACTCCTAACAGACCTTTGTATTTCAGGAAATACTCTGACCCAGCGTTTCCCTGATCTTCCAAAGACCAAATATGGAATCCTATTAAACCAACTCTTGGACTTGGTTCTGGACGATCCAACAAAGAACGAAATTCAGATACTTCTGAATCATTCTGCTGAAATTCTAGACAATCTGTAGATAAAACTGGGTGATTCTAAAAAAAAACGGAACCACGTTTGCCTTTTTTTTAAACAAAACTGGAAAAAAATTTCCCCTAGATTCCTTTTTTGCCCCTCCTTACTGAGTATTTCAAGATTTGTTCAAAAACAGGGCAGGTACCTGGTACACAAATTGCACAGACAGTAGACATAGGAGAAATGGCAAATGAGAAATAAATACACTCTCTTAATGGCTACCATGGCCCTCACCTTTTCTACACAAGTATTCTCTCAGGCAACTAAAGAGAAATCCTGGTATGACAAAGTTGAGTTTTCGGGTTTTGTGGATGTTTACTATCAGTATACCCAAAACAACAAACAAGGTGGGGCAGTTGATACTAGCCGTGCTTTCGAAACGTACAACAAACAGTTCGCAGTGAACGCAGTAGAGTTGGATATTGAAAAGTTGGCTGACAAAGAAAGCCCTTGGGGATTCCGAATCGACTTCATGAATGGACAAAACTCGTTCGCTCAAGAAAGACCGTTCACAACTACGAACAATATTTGGAACATGAACTTGTTACAACAAGCTTACGTTTCCTTATATTTCCCGGTATTGAAAGGTTTGACTGTGGATGCAGGTAAGATGGCAACACATATCGGTTATGAAGTTCTTGAGTCCAAAGACAATATGAACTATACAATCGGTTACATCTTCTTCAACACAGTTCCCTTCATCCATACTGGTGCGAGAGCAAACCTACAGGTAACAGATAGATTATCTACTGGACTTTACCTCTACAACAGTGCACAAGGAACAGGGTTTACAGGAAATGGAGATCAGTTCGGTTACAAAGGTCTAAGCCCTTACGGTGCATCCGGATCTGGTTCTGATATTTTCAGCACATCACAACATGCGTATGTTGATGGTCCAAACCCAGCAAGAACGATCGGAACTCAAGTAAAGTATGATGCAGTTCCTGATAAATTCAACATTACATGGAACACAATCTATGGTAATGACAACGTAAAAGGTCGTCCAACAAACCAAGAAGTATGGGCTGCGGAAGCTTATGGTGCAGGTCCACTTCGTAAACCTTCCAATTGGAGACAAGACTACTGGTTCGTAAACAACCTAATCTTGACTGCAACACCAACTGACAAAGCTACCTTCGTATTTGATTACACTTACGGTGAAAGAGCTGGTCAAACTGTCAATGCAGCATTCGGTTGGGAATCTCCAAAATTGGTTCCAGAAGCAGTTGGTGCACCATCTTTGGAAACTATGGGATTTACAGAAGAGCAAAGAGCATACCCTCTTGGTCGAGCAAACAAACTTAAGAGAATCTACCAAACATTCGGATTCTGGTTTAAGTATCAACTCACTGAAAAATTTGCTTTGGCTCTGCGACATGAAAGAATTGATGATAGCAGATATGGTGGATCCCTTGTGGTCAACGCTCCGCTATTCGCAACTACTCCATCTGACAGATATGACCTACAAGCCCAAGATGCGGCTGGGGTTCGACCTGCAGCTTCTTCCCTTGGTATGATTCGCACTTACACTGTGACTCCTACTTATAACTGGAATGAGAACCTTATCATCAAACTCGATTTACGAAGAGATGAGGGTCCAGGCCAACAATTTATCGACGAAAAAGGACGACCAGCTTCCCACCAAAATGGTGCGACTCTAGGGGTCGTGGCTAAATTCTAAGGAGAAAGAAATGAAAAGTTTAAAATACATCTTAACACTAAGCATTCTCTCCGCTGTTACTGGAATGGGATTCGTATCCTGCGCAAAGTCTGAGTCAAAATCGGATCCAAATCCAACCATTTTAGCTCTCGCTGCGAATGGTTTGACAGCCCGAGGAAATTGTGGAGTGACTGTGTCGCTTATGAACTCTTGCATTGGCGGAACTGGAACTGGTCAATACTTTGATCCAGGTCCCATCTGTAGAATTGCCGAATTTGATAGTGCGGCAATCACGAAGTGTGTGAGCAAAAAAGTAGCTGAATTAGATTGCACGAATCCTTCAAACAAGTTCGCAGTTAAAACTGACTCGATTTTTAAAAACTCGTTTAAGGCGAATGACGCTGGAACTGGTGGGACATATACCATCTCCGGAACCTTTGGTCCCTGTTTCTTGGAAGGTTTCTCAACAGATTCTTTCGATGTAAACACAGACAAGGGTGAGGTGACGTTCCCGAAAGCGGCACCGTAAACTAAAAAAAGCGAAAAAAAGTAACACTACTTTTCTTCTAGAAAAAAGGGAGCCTTGGCTCCCTTTTTTTGATTCACAGCCAGTTTCCAGCTGAACAATTACGTCTATTGCCAGTAGGGATAGTACCAATGCAAAATTATTTACAGAGATTGGGTATTTTAGTGAGACTTTTCCTCCTACCGTTACCCTTTCTATTTTCATCCTTATTTATTCTTTATGTTTTGGTCGCAGAGCAGAATGAAAAAATCGACTTTTCTGCCAAAGAGATCATTGGTTTGCATGCACTGGAGCATGTGTATAAGATCCACGAAAAAGGACTAACAAAACTCAAGTTAGGCAATGAGTCCTCCTCAGATATCCAAAACCTCATGAAAGAATCGGTTCCAGTGATTCTAAAATCGGAGATGATCCTGGAATCGGATCCCGAATACACAAAATGGATTCAATTCCAATCCAAATCAGTTTTTAATGAGATAGAGAGTTTAGAATTTTTGGAGTATACAAAAGAGCTAGGTATCAAAATTGGGGATCGCTCCAATTTAATTCTCGATCCAGATGTAGACTCTTATTACCAGATGGACATCGTATTGTTTCGAATTCCGAATATATGGAAGAACATAGCCGAGCTTAAAAAAATTCTACGAGACGAGTACAAATCCAATACCACAAAACAACTGTCTAGCGTTGGTATTTCAAAGATGATCATTGCAGTGAGTGATATTGAAAACCAATGCAATGAAATCGGAAAATCGTTTGTAAAGACTATCGAATTCAATGAAACGATTCGAGACGAAGTTCAAAAAACTAAAGATCGAAACCAACTAAGTGAAGATAAATCAAAGATGTTGATTCATTGTTGTTGATTTAACGCATCGTGCTCCTAGTTTATAGAAAAATCTGATACCTACCTTTTCAACTTATAATTTTTATGTCAAAAAAAGGAGGATTATTTGCAGATTATCTCTAATCAGCCAAAGATAGCAAGTCTCGTTATCAATAAGAAAGCAGGAGCCCAATGATGAACATCATAAAGTAGGGCAGATGGCTGCCAACCGAAAGGTAGCAGATCACCAAATTAGTGCAGTTAGCTTTTGAAAGTTTTCCTAACAAACTGGAGTAGCAGGCCGACTTCCTCCACTTCCACCTTTAGACTTACTTCGGCAGACGCATCCAGATATTTATCCATTAGTTTAATACTAGCTAAGGACATTGTCTATACGCAGTGGATGGCAAGTATATGGAAATTCTTTTCGAAGGAGTCGTTTACGTGATTTGGAAAGTTAAGCTAATATAGGATGCTCCTCTTTAGAAAGTTTGATCATTGTATTTGCTTATGAAGCATTTTTTACTTACTGGCTCAACTACTAATAATTGGTTGTTTAGAGGATTATCTTTAATTTAGCTAAAAAGCCTCAAATTAAGGCTGTAGTCATCTTAAGCGTTAATGATTTCTTTTACGGATTTAGAAAGTTTTTTCGAGCATAATATTTATTTATAATGAGCAAAAGCGCGCAAATTGACTACAAAGCATACGCAGCCTTTATGAGAGGAGCCCTGTCAGGCCCCTAAATCTGCAACAAAGACAACAGCTTAAACCACACCTACTTCAACACAAAGAAAGGATTCTACTGGTCCGAAAAGCATAATGAATTGCTTATCCAGGGAGTCACTGCCTACGACTTGGATATCCCCACCATCCGAGAACAGATGTTCAAAAACAACAAAACTGAAGTATAGCTAGAACTCAGAATTTGCTTGCTCTTCAATGCCAAGTAAATCAAAAACATATCTGAGAAGGATTTGAAAGAGTTCAAGAAAGCACACGCCAACGGTAACAGTCATAAGAAATGAGGACAATGATTTGCTTAGTATTATCGATACGTTTCAAATATCATCACTTCAAGCCCTTTCTTAACTTTAGTTACAGGTACTCAACAAATTCTTCAGGGTAAGTTTTCACGAGCTAAAGAATCGAAAAGATTTTGCTTGAGTTGTTGTTGAATGTAATAACATATTCCATGGGATGATTAGAAATAATTTCAATTTGTCGAATTACTTTGGGCCTTAGTTTGTCACCTCTCAGTAGCATTTTGTCAGACTCTTAACCTTACTTAAGGATAAAATCTTGAGATGGTTTGAAACTAGATTAAGAAGATTGTTCCATGTTTGTTGTCTGTTTTTGTTGCTCTCTTGATTTAGCAACACTTTTAGCTTTCTTTTTTTTCTT
>JALOTI010000038.1 GCA_025457985.1 Leptospira sp. | reverse complement strand
ATTTAAAATTTTAACATTTGACAAAAGGTAAAAATCCAAACAGGTCTCGATAAAGAACAGACCAAACAAATCACCACCTTAATCAAGGATTCCAAATTGAAAGTTCAGGCGACCATCCAAGGGGATTCTGTCCGAGTGGTTGGTAAAAAGAAGGACGATCTTCAGGCTGTTATGAACGCAATTCGAAATGCTAATTTCAAATTTGATGCTAATTTTACCAATTTTAAGGGATAACTAAGACCACCTTTTTTTGTGTCCTATGTCGCAAAAGCGACCGATATTTCCTGTATGGAAGAGAAGAAGTCCTTACCAGGATTGTTTTTGCATAGGCGTGATTTTTTACCGTATTTACTGATCTTTGTTGCCATTTTCCTTTTGCTAAGTTTGTTTTCTTTTCAGGAAGGGGAAGATGGACAAACTGCAAACTGGTTTGGTCGCTTAGGACATTATATCTCGTTCACCTTACTCTATTTAATGGGTAAGGCTTCCTTTTTATTAAGTGGCTTCTTTTTGATTTTGGGAGTGTTATCGCTACGTGACGCGGAGTTTGATTCACTCAGTAAGGCTCTTTTTTTCCCGATTTTTTTAATCGCATCTACGGTCAGTTTACATATTTTAGAATCCCCTCTTGGTGCTTTGGGTGACCAAGGTGGAATCTTCGGTCAATTTTTTTCCTGGATCCTAAACTATCTCTTTGGGGAAACAGGTCGTGTGATTGTTGTTTTTTTTATGTTTCTCTATTTTGGTGTCATCTGGCTTGAGGACAACGCCTGGGAAACGGCATGGAATACTGTAAATCAATTTGTGAACCAGGTATATCGCATGTTTGGTGGAACAAAAGATCTTCCAAAAATCCAACTCCCATCTTTTTTTACGGATAGAGATCTTAGTTTTTCCAGTGAAGGAAATGGAACACAAGCAAACAAAAGTTGGTTTGAAGTTAAAAAAGAAAACGCTGAAAAAATTAGGCCGATCCCTCCTTCTTTTCTTTGGGAAGAACCGACTCCTATTGAGAAATCAAGTTTTGATACTCATGAATTGTCTTGGAATACCAAAGAAAGATCGGAGACACCAAGAGTTCGTTACAAAAACACTTCACTCTACGAAGGATTTTTTGATCCAAAAGAAAGTACGTTTCGGTTTCATACCGCCTCGGCTAGCCTAAAATCGAAGTATACAAAGGACTTGGATGAGTCTGCCATCCAAAAGATCCGATGTTTGGACCTTCGCAGTTTACCTGAAATTCAGTCCGAGGACTTAACAGAGAACGTTTTGTACGGAATAGATGATGAGGAATTAGAAGAAACTGAGGAATTTACTGATACAACTGAATACCGGCAATCTGAAAATTTAGACATCGATGAAGGATATGAATCTGAGGATTCGGAAATCTCGAACGAGTCTGTCGCCAGCTTTGATGGATTGGATATGGAGTCCGCTTCGGATTTTGATTCGCAGGATGAAACTGAGGAGACTTATGAATCCGATGATACTTTCGAAATGGACGAAACCCAGGAAATGGATGAATCCAACGAAATTGAATCCGTTTCTGCGCTCGATGAACTAGAAGAACGCAGAAAACAATCCAAATCCAGGAACGTACCTAAATCAAAAGTAGAAGAACAGGAATTGATGTTTGGTTCCATGGTTCCTAAATTGAAGTTAAAAAAAGGGAAATACTATATTTCACCGAGGTTACTTGAAACTCATGTGGCTCCCGCAAACCATCTTGCTAAATTTGATTCTGATCTGGATCGAGTCTCTAAAAAAATAGAGGAGGCTATTGGTCATTTTGGTATAGAATCGAAGGTGATTTCTAGAGAGAGAGGACCGATTATCACTCGTTATGAGATCACTATACCGAATGGCATAAAACTCAGTCGAATTGTTTCGCTTTCCGATGAACTTCGTGCTTATTTAGAAGTTAAAAATATACGAATCGTTGCTCCTATCCCTGGAAAATCTACGATTGGAATTGAAGTTCCAAACCGAATCCGAGAAGATGTGTTTCTGTCGGAAATCTTAAAAGACAGCATCCTACAAAACAAAGCAAAGGATCTTTCGCTATGTATTGGTAAAGATATTTCAGGGAAAATGGTGATGATAGACCTTGCCAAACTTCCACACTTATTGGTAGCAGGGACTACTGGTTCAGGAAAGTCAGTAAGTTTGAACGCGATGATCACAAGTCTTATTTGTACTCGGTCTCCGGAAGAAGTTCGGTTTATCATGATCGACCCGAAGATGGTGGAGATGTCACTTTACGAAGGAATTCCTCATCTACTTATGCCGGTAATAACAGATCCAAAAAAAGCTACCAAAGCCTTAACTTGGGCGATTCAAGAAATGGAATCTAGATACCAAATGATTTCGCAATTGAAGAGTCGCGATTTTAAAAGTTTTAACGACAAAGTAGATGAATACGCTCATGCAAAGGGTTTTCAGAAACTCCCGTACATTGTGATCTTTATCGACGAACTTGCAGACCTGATGATGGTTTCTGGAAAGGATTTAGAAGAACAGATCCAAAGGATTTCCCAAAAAGCCAGGGCGGTCGGAATCCATTTGGTTATGGCAACCCAGAGACCTTCCGTGGATGTGATCACAGGAGTTATCAAAGCAAATTGCCCGGCGCGAGTTGCCTTCCAAGTGGCGCAAAAAACAGATTCCCGGACGATTCTTGATACGAGTGGGGCTGAGTCCTTACTCGGAAAGGGGGACTTTTTATATCGTTCCCCAACTTCCAGTGACCTGATGCGAATCCAGGCCCCATTTATTGAAGAAAAGGAAATTGAGACCATTGTCGAAGAGGCTAAAAAACAAGGTTCTCCTGCCTACGTAGAAATGAATTGGGGTGAGGAAACTTCCGATGAACTGGTTTCGGACGAAGATGAGGAGCTGTTCGACGTGGCTTGGAATATTGTCCTGACCGAAAAAAAAGCAAGTGCGAGCTACCTCCAAAGAAGGATGAGAATCGGTTATAACAAAGCGGCAAGACTTATGGAGCTCATGGAACTTCGAGGTTATGTATCCGCTCAAATTGGTGCAAAACCTAGAGAAATCTTAAGATCAGCGTAAATCATCGACAAGAGAGGCTTTTCTGAAAAACTGGGAATCTATGAAAGTTTGTTTGGCTCTGTTTGCGATGGTTTTTGGGGCTGCTGTCTCCGCTCAAGTAGCTCCCTCTCACAATTGGCATTCCCCATCGGAAGTTGTTAAAAAGATAAAAAAGAATTTTTCGGATATCAATTCCTATTCCGCAGACTTTCAAATAAAAACCGTCGAGAACAAAAAAGAAAAATCGATGAAAGGGAAGTGTTTCTACAAACGTCCTGGCAAAATACGTTATGATTTTTCCGATCCCGAAGGTGATGAGATTGTATCCGATGGCAAAACCCTGTATATCTTCATTAAGAAGTTAGGTGCCGTTGGCAAACAAGATCTAAGTATGGATAAAAAAAACAGCTCTGGTCCGATATTTACTGCGAATAGCCCAGATGGTTTGAATCGTTTGTTTCGCAAGTATCATTATAAGTTTGATTCCATAGAACAACCAAGATCTCTCGGTGAAGGTAACACAAAGTACTTTGTATTGGATTTGGACCAAAGAGAAAAGATCGGAGGATTTGAGAAGATGAAGTTGTTTGTTGATTCTGAATCTTATCTTATCAAAAGAGCTGTAGCTATGGATGGACGTGGCAAAGAAACTACAATATCATTTTCGAATATTAACTTTAGCGAAGATATACAAGATGGGGTTTTCAATTTCCATATGAGTGGAAATGCAAAAATTGTAAACAACCCACTTGTATCAGAAAATTAATCAAGGGGAATCTATTTTGAATACCAAACGAGTCGGCCAAATCCTGCGAGAATCTAGAGAAGAGAAAAAACTTTCGGTAAAGGATGTAGCGAAAGAAACAAATATTGCCGCAAAATACATCATAGCACTTGAAACAGAAGACTACTCTCAGTTCCCGGCAGAAACTTTTGCATTGGGCTTTTTGAAAAATTATGCCAGTTACCTTAAACTAGATTCCGCTATGTTACTGAACTTGTATCGAGGTGAGCAGATAGAAGAGTCACAGGCTCCTTTAGAAGAGTTAACTCGCCCAACATCAAGTCCTTTGAGCCTTGATAAAAATAAATTGATAAGTGTTATATCGATTGCATTACTTTTTGTTTCAATTTATATCATCTATTTGAGTTTTGAAGACTCTGGTTCTAGTTCGGATGATGTTTCTACCGAAGTGACTCCCAATGTAAATGTAAATTCATCGGAGATCCCACAAGGAATCAATTTTGTCTCACAGAGTGTTCCTGAAAATGCAAGTATTCCTTTTATCTTAACGGAAGATCGAGGAGTAAGTTTCAGCGTAAACAACCAACAATGTAAGATTTTCATTAAGGGTGTTTCACAAGGAAAGGCGAATTTAGGATTTAATATTTTTCCAGAGAAAAATGTATACTTTTTTCAAACTGGTGAAGGTGAAGAAACTATCCTTAGTTATCGAATTGAGGAACTATCAAGCCTTAGACGAGATATAAGGATTGTAACTCAAGCTGTAACAGAAAAGTCCGCAAAGATTTTAGTTACTTTGAAAGAGGAGAGAGAAGGAGTGGCTGTAAAGTCACCAGTTGGAGATGTGCCGATACAAGTGACATTGTTTTTCTCCAAGCCAAGTTATGTGGAATTTGTGATAGATGGACAAATGGGGGAGAGGGGTCTTGTTTCTGCTGGTGAGGTAAAACACTTAGAAGCAAGAGACCGACTCGAAATAAAAGTTGGAGACGGTGGAGCTGTAGAGATGGTTCAAAATGGTAAGGAAAGAGTAGTGCTTGGTAAACCAGGCAAACTCGTCAAAAAGATCTTTATCAGAAAGGCAAATCCATACGACTCCACTCAATCCATCATTGGTGAGTTAGGCGAATAAAATGCCAAAGACAGAGGAAAAAGAAAACAAAATTCCTAAGTCTTTTTATATAACTACCTTAGGATGTCCAAAAAATACAGTAGATTCTATGAGTATGCACAAGTCGCTTCTTCAGGAAGGACTTTTGCCGGCAAACGAACCGGAAGCATCAGATTTCCATTTGATCAATACCTGTACTTTCATTCAAGATGCAACTAAAGAAACCATCCAGACCATTCTTGATTCTGTTGAGATAAAAAAGTCCACAAAACAGAAGTTGGTAGTAGTTGGCTGTTTTGCAGAAAGAGCTGGAAAAGAGATCAGTGAAGATATTCCAGAAGTTGACCTACATTTTGGAACAGGTAAGTATGATAAAGCAGGAGAGTTGCTCAGAAAAGCCTTCCCTCTTGATTTTAAAGATGTTAAAGAATTTAACGAAGACATTTTAGAAAGACTTTCCTTAAGCAAAGGTATAGAAAACTATTCAAAACCTTACTCGTATGTAAAAATTTCGGATGGTTGCAACCGAGGTTGCAGTTTTTGTATCATTCCCAACCTGCGTGGTAAGTTTAAGGATACTCCTGAAGAAGAAGTTTTAGCTCAAGTCAAATCAGCCATCCAAGCTGGTTCTAAAGAGATCTGTCTGGTTTCCCAAGACACTGTTTTTTATGGAAAAGATACTGACAAACTTTTGGATCTCATTCGAAATGTTGCTTCTCTTCCGGATCTCTCGCTCTTGCGACTTCTTTATCTTTATCCTGATAAAAAAACTGAGCGTCTTTTAGAACTATATCGAGAGCTGCCTGTAATTGCACCGTATTTAGAATCTCCCTTACAACATGTCTCAAAAACTGTATTAAAATCGATGAATCGTACCGGTGAGTATTCTTATTTCCGGGATTTATTCTTTAAAGCTCGAGATCTCAGACCAGATTTAGAAATTCGAACTTCTTTTATTTTGGGTTTTCCAGGGGAAACTGCATCCGATGTGGATGAGATAATACGATTTGTCGAAGAGGTAAAACCTGAAAAAGTAAATCTTTTTCCCTATTCACCGCAAGAAGGAACCAAAGGCTTCGACCTTCCTGGAAAGTTAAAGGATAAAGAAATCTCCAAGCGAGTCAATATGGTTCGTGATGCCTATCTTGGTGTTTTAAAGGAAATCCACCAAAATCGGATCGGGAAGATCTATCCTGCGATTGTTGATGAAGTCGGAGAAGAGGGTTCAATAGTTCGTAGGTTTCAAGATGCCCCTGAGATCGACGAAGTGGTGTTTGTCGAAAATAAAAATCTAAGGGTAGGGCAATTTGGCTCGGTGCGAATCGATTCTTTTTTTGAATTGGATATGTCGGGAACTTGGATTTAAATGGAAGACTGGAAAACCATTGCCAATATTCCAAATCTTCTGACAACTCTCCGGGTTGTAGCACTTCCTTTTTTTATTTTTGCTCTCTTTCAAAAAGAATGGGGCTACCAGATATTCGCTTTTGTACTCTTTGCACTCGCATCTTTAACCGATCTCATTGATGGTTATCTTGCCAGAAAATGGAACCAACAAACGGAATTTGGTAAATTTCTAGATCCGTTGGCAGATAAGTTTCTAGTGATAGGATGTTTTGTAACCTTTCTCTTTATCCATGAACCTATAGAAGTTTGGATGGTTGTGTTAATTGTTGGGAGGGATATGCTTATTACGTTTTTGCGTTATATTGCTGTACGTTCTGGCACATCTCTCCGTACAACTATGATGGGAAAGGTAAAAACCGCATTCCAAATGGGGGCAATTCTAACCATCCTGGTTATCTTTATGCTCATTTCTGGAAAACGTAGAGCTATGATTAACGATACCTACGCTCTCGGTAAACTCGCTGGGCTTACTACTTGGGAAGTCGCTAGTCAAAATGCGAAAGAGTTTTATGTCATGCTGAACGGTGAAGAAAGGGTTACATTTAAAGATTTTTTTGATTCAATTGCATCGTTTGTTCCTTATTTTGGTGTGTTGTTCACAACCTTTATCACAGTTGTCTCTGGTTTACGTTATATCTTCACGAATTACCAACTTCTTTCCTATTCCAATCTAAAAAGGATATTTTATGACCGCCTTAAGTCTTAAAGAAACATTAGAGACCGTTGTTTCGGGGCATCATCTAACCGAAATTCAGGCGGAACATTTTTTGAACGAAGTGCTTTCTGGCAATGTCTCCGAAATTACTCTTTCTAGTTTTCTTACGGCGATGAAAATGAAAGGGGAAACTCACGAGGAACTTTCGGGTTTTGTCCGAGGAATGAGAAACCATGCGGTCAAACCGTCCACTCAGTTTGATTTTGATTTTATAGATACTTGCGGAACAGGTGGGGACGGCAAAGGCAGTTTGAATGTTTCGACATTGAGTGCTTTAACTTTGGCAAGTTTGGGTATCCCCGTAGCAAAACATGGAAATCGCTCTGTATCTAGCCTATCGGGCTCCTCTGATGTTTTGGCAAGCCTGGGTTATTCCTTGGAAAAGACTCCGGATCAATCTGTTGATGAGTTTTTGAAGAAGGGGTTTGTATTTCTATTCGCTCCTGCTTGGCATCCAGCGATGAAATATGCAGGACCAGTTCGTAAGGATTTGGGTTTTCGAACCTTCTTCAACTTGATCGGTCCCCTTTCGAATCCGTTCCAACCCACACACCAAATCGTAGGGGTATACCATAAAAGTCTCACTTCCCCGATTTGTGAAATTTTACGAGGCCTGGGATCCAAAAAAGCTGTGGTCTGCCATTCTCGAGACGGACTGGATGAATTCTCAATATTTTCTCCAACCGACTTCACCTACTTCAATGGGCAAACCACGGAAGAACATATCTTTGATCCACAGAGCTTGCGTCTGAGTGAGGATGAGGGCGATCCTCGTTCGGTTTTTTCCGACTCAAAGGAGGGTTCGATTGCCCTGTTTCGTTCCGTTCTTTCCGGTGAAAAGCCATCCGCAGGACTTTCTATGGTAGCTTTGAACGCAGGGGTGGCATTATTTCTCTTCGGAAAAGTCTCGAAAATTGAGGAAGGATACCAGGTAGCCAAGGACGCGATTTTATCGAAAAAAGTTCACCAATTTGCTCGTGAAACATTGAATTTAACGTAAGGTAGTAGAAGATTGGACAAATAGCTATGTTACAACTAGAAACTCTCTTTATCCAAACATTAATTTTAGCCCAAGAAGACGGTGCAAAATCCTCTTTTCAGTCGCTTCTTATCATTCCAATCATGCTTGTTGCCATGTATTTCCTTGTGATTCTTCCAAACAAAAAAGAAGAGAAAAAGAGAAGAGAAATGATCACGAATCTTCAGAAAGGTGATACTGTGGTCACGAACAGTGGTATCCATGGTAAGGTTGTTGAATTTAAAGATAACAACGAAGCAGTTGTTTTGGCGATCAGTGCCAATACAAACGTAACCTTTGAAACCAGTGCCATCTTAAAGAAAAAAGCCTAAATGAAATTTTTCTTTGTTGTTATACTTTCCTTCATAACTTCGGTTAGCCTATCCGCACAAGATTCCCTAGACTTTTTGGATAAGGTAAACGATAAACCAAAAACAGTTTCGAAACCGAAGGATGAAACCCCAACAACTCTAACAAAGAAACAAACGGTTGCTATAAAAGAGCAAACAACAAAGAAGAAAAAATCAAAAAAGAAATCTCAATCAAAACAAACTTTAGCTGCAACTGAAAATACGAACCCAATTCTTCCGCAAAATACAGTTCCAGATTTAAAGAATATACAACCGGAACAAAAATTGGTCGTTGAAGAAGAGGTAAATGTTGGTCTTTGGTTGGATTCTCCAGTGACTGTAGAGCCCTCTGGTCTTCCTGGTTTTGCCGGTGACCTTTCTAAAACTAAAAATGAACTGGCAGAAAATATTTCGAATAACAAAACAGATGATTCCAAAATCGGGGGTGGGCAAACTCCTGAAAAAACAAAATCGTTGTTTAATTTTTCTGAATTTTTTGAAAAATACAAAAAGGCAATGTTAATCTTCGGAATCATCATCCTCTTTGCTTTCTATAGATTGAAATCATCGAGACCATCTAGCAGCCGTTCATATAGAAGATAAATAAATAGGAGCAAACCATCTTGCAATCGTATCGACTTTTACTTTTGCCACTGTTAATTTTAACTTTGGCATTTACCATTCTCTATCCTAATTTCGCGGAAAGAACTCTTAACTTAGTAGTTCGAGATGAAGTGTATTCTTTGGAAGAAGCCCAACAGGCTAAACTTGTGATGGAATTGTTTGAAAAATGGCAGAAGGACTATTCCTTAAATAATGAGTGGACGATTGAACCTAAGTCTGGTCTTCCACCCAAAGAAAATCCTGTTTATACCGTACGCGGGCGATTTATCACTTCCGCAAAAATCAATCAGATATCGCAGGAAAACCAATCTCTCGTAAATGAGGCAAAAAATAAACTAGAACCCACATGGATTGAAAACATGATTCGAGGTGGTAAATCTTTGTCCATCAAACTGGGGTTAGATTTACAGGGTGGTATGAGAGTTGTTTTGAAAGGTGACTTTGAAGAATACACCAAAAAACTGAAAGATATCTATATCAAAGAGATTACAGAGCTGGGAGCTACGATTGCAAATCCAGGAACTAAACCGGAAGATTTAGAGAAGGCAAAACAAAGGCTAGGAGAAATTGAATCTAACTTTGAATTGTCT
>JALOTI010000037.1 GCA_025457985.1 Leptospira sp. | reverse complement strand
GGCAAAAGAGTATGTGACCGTACTCCACCGAAAAGGGAAATAGTATCTTCCAAATATTTCTCTTCATCTTGGATCAAGTATTGCAACATATATAAACTAGGCAAGACTTTACCACAAACAGCTTTCCAAAAGGAGAATCAGTTCCTAATATTTGAGATAAGGCCCAAATTGTCTAAAAATCAAGTTTAGATCGATTCAATTTTACATCGTAGTTTTTGACTGCTACTGCTTTTGTTTAAGGGATGGGAAAATGTAAGTCCATTTGCGGAATAAAAAATTCAGTTTAAAAATCCATGTACCTGGAATGGCACTAATTTTGTCAATAAATTATATCTGTGGTAATTTTTACTAAAAAGATACAAAAAATCGAACTTTCATTTTTTTTCATTCCCAAAAAAATATATACGCGTATACTTAGACTATGAAACCATTTTCCATTTTCCTTCTGGTCCTACTTTTATTCTCCCTTGGCCTTTCAGCTGAAGGATCCAGTCCCAAGGCAAACTATATTGACCTTCGGTTAGGTGCCGTCCAAGTCGAAAATAAAACTCAACCGCTTGGGTTAGTGTCATATGAACGGATTTTAGGGGAGTCATTTTTAATTGGACTTTCTGCTCAATATGTTCGAATCCAATCAGGAAAAGAAGAAAATCGATTTGGTTTTGCTAGGTCCGCTGAGATTTCAGTTGCGACTGCCTTTTTGTCTCTAGGTTATCAGTTTACGATCGGTACTAACTGGAAACCATACATACGACTATTAGGTGGTGGTGGTCAGCTGACCGGTTTTGGAAGAGGGGCAGACCTCTGGCAATATGGCATCGGTCTGGGAACACGTTACTTTATGACAGAAACTGTTTACCTGAATCTGGAACTATCGGGGAGCCGCTACCAATTTAGAGAGAATAACAAACTTTATACGGATGCACCACAATTAAATTTAGGTATAGGGTATCATTTCTAAATCCTACCATCACTTAAGCCCTTGGTACCAGATATTGACCATTGTCTGGTACATTTTTTTATGCGAGCCCCAAGGAAATTCACCTACCGTTACCAAGGAATGACAAACCCCTTGAACAAGAATGACCATAGATCGAAGGATATCCATTTCCGATAGATTCTTTCCTATCTTTTGAGATTGTTTTTCCCATGCGACTACCTGGATCAACCTCTCTAGGTAAGATTGGATAAGGGGAGAATCAACGAAAAACCGATCCTCTTCCTCTTCTTCAATATAGTCAGGATGGAGATAGACAATCTTATACTTGTCTGGGTGATTCAGCCAAAACTCTATATTTCCGATGACAATTTTTTTGATGCGAGATCCAGATTCAGGTTTGCTGAGATCCAGATGCTTTTCAACCGAACGAATCAATGCCTCGAATATATCGACCCATAAGTGATGGAGTAAGGCTCTTTTGTTGGTAAAATAACGATAGAAGACCATGGGAGAATAGTCGATTTCTGCCATCAAGGTTCGAATGGAAAGAGCCATATAACCTTTTTTGAGCACTGTCTTTCTTGCTACTTCTAAAATCTGAGCTCGCACAATTAGGTCTTTCTCCTTACTCGGAGAGGATGAACTCTTAGATTTAGAACGGGAGGATTTGGACCTTGGATTTTCTTTCTTTTGCACCTACCAACCATAGGGCAAAGAATTTTGTTTGTTTCAAGGAGATTTTAGAAACCGATGGAACAATTCGTCTGGTATCCTACGAGGAGCCATTCGAGATGGTGAGATCGCAAGCATAGTTTCTTTGACTGATAAAAATGGCTTTCCCTCATTTCCCTGAAAGAATAACTGCTGCAAGGTGCAGGATACTTTTTTATAGTCTGATATAAAGGCTTTTACCTGGATATTTTGACCTGGGTAAATCTTGGCTGTTTCGATGAGATTGCTCTCAGTTGTGAAAAAAATACAATCCATCTCTTTTGCGGCTTCTAAAGTCAACCCCATCCCTTCACTAAAAAGCCATCGAACTTCCTCTACAAGTTTAAATAATTGATGTAAGGGATAGGCATGAAATCCATTTCGATCGGAAGTATTCGCACGCAACGAAAACTCCAATACATTACTTTCGGGATTGAGTTCGGTCTTTTGATCTCGGATGCGTATTTCATTGTTTTTCTCAGCATATAACTGAATTGAATCTCTATCTTTTGCTTCAAACTCTTCTAAAGAATCTACTCTCACAATTTTAGCTGCCAATTCGCCCGATTCCAGCTCATAAATAAGATGATTCCATTGTATCTTGTCATTCTCAAGCCAATCACATGTAGTTTCAATTTTTAGAATTTCATTCCATGTTCTTTGTTTTAGAAATTGGAAATGTGATCCTTTGTGTTGAAGAGCTATATGGTTTTTGATCAATTTTTTTATGTCAACACCCATAATACTAAGAGCTTGCATTCTCGCATCCTCGGCAAAGAACTCATAACGAGAACCATTCACATGTTCGTTGTAGTCAATGTCTCCGATTCGAGTAACATAGTGGTTTGTGTAGTCTTTTCCCAATTCATTCATGAAAGGAGCCCTCTTTTGTTTTTTAAATGTTCTTTTGCAAAGAATGAGAAAATTCTAATAAACGCCGCAACAAGCAATAAAAGTAGAAATGGAATATAATGTTCAGCTTTGAAATTAGTTTTTGGAAAAACAACCTTCGAAAGAAGGCATAAAAAAAATACAGACCATAATGGTATCCAAATTCATATACGCGTATACTTTAAATGATAAAAAAAATTTCATTTTTTAACGCCTTCCCGTCTGTAGGTGTAGAGCCCAGAGATCAAATAGATAATGAGTAAAACGGGCAAAACTGTAAAAAATACATTTGGTGTTCCTCTCTTAATATGCAACAGAGGTAATATGATTGTGACAATGAGATTTGGAGTGAAGAATGCAATCCAGCGTTTCTTCCCTTCGAAACGATTTAGAAGAAATTCCAAAATAACTGTATACACAAAAGAATTGATCAGAGTAAAACTTCCCTGTGTAAAAGCCGCTTTTTTTGCATACTCAGAACCAAAATTTGCATTCGCAAAATAAGCCCAAGTACTCCAAAGACTGGTAAAAACA
Source organism: Leptospira sp. (assembly GCA_025457985.1). Taxonomy (GTDB): domain Bacteria; phylum Spirochaetota; class Leptospiria; order Leptospirales; family Leptospiraceae; genus Leptospira_A. Next base: position 6,550 of record JALOTI010000037.1, on the reverse strand, counting down.
ACCGCACTCAATAAACTTCTAAGTAGTATCTTCATATAAGTTTTCCTTTTAAAAAATCAGCTAAACGCATGCTAAACGCCATAATTGTAAAACTTGGATCCACGGAAGGTCCTGTTGGGAAAACGGAAGAATCAGCAACATAAAGATTTCTAAATCCATGGACTTTGTGCTCAAAATCTACAACTGATACTTTTTGATCCTCACCCATACGGCATCCTCCAAAAGGGTGAGGGGCCGCCATGAGTAAAGAATGAGGAGGCAATTCTAGGGAATCTAATTTAGAAATTTCATCAATGGATTTCATTTCGATTCCCGTTACCGTAGCAACCAAAACTTTTTTGGCTCCCGCTTTAAAATTGAGGATCACTTGTTTTTTCAAAAGATCTAACATTTGTTTTCTGGTCTTTTTTCCATCAGGTGCTTGCACCAATCTCTTTTTACCATCCATTTCTACCCGACCCAGTTCATCGGAAAAATCATCAATCCACCCGATAGTTCCTCCGACTTGATTGTAGGAGCGCATCCATTCAAAATGTTTTTCGCCAACGAACGGGATCATCGAAGCAAATGTTCCTGGCTGGAGTTGGTTTGCCATGAGCATAAAACCTCCTTCCGTATATTGGTTGCTTTTATCAAATTTAGCTAATCTAAACTCGTCTATTCCAAAGGCTGCGGGAATATTTCGATAAGTGATCATACTTTCTTCGAATAAGGAGTGTACCATCGGTGAAGCATTCATTCCAAAATATTCGCCTAATGCTGGTAAATTTTGTTTCCAACCTTGTTTCAAAAGTAGAGCTGAGCTTCGGAAACCACCTGCTGCCACTACGTAAACATCTGCGAGAATTTCGATTGTCTGGCCGTTTTTTTTGCCTTTAGCTCTATCAATCACTGATGCTTTCAAAGAGTTTATTTTCTTAGTTTTTTGCCCTTCCTCTGTACCAAAAACATCTGCTTCCAAATCAGCAAAGACATGACCACCAATCTGCATAAACTCATCAATATGAGTTACAAGTTGAGATTGTTTTGCTCCAAAGGCACATCCCTGCATACAATGACCAGACTTTTGACAATTTTTCCGGGCTTGGGGAACAGGGTGACCAGACCAAGAGAGACCTTTGGAAGCCAATTTCATTTTCTGATTCATTAAATTATAATATTCTTTCTTAGGCTCGTGGACATTGAGTCGTTTTTCTAAAATGTCCCAGTATGGATTTAAGTCTTTGGAGCTATGGTGTTTGATGCCAAATTCCTCTTGCCAACGCACCAAACGATCCTCAGGCGTACGGTAACTATCGGCCCAGTAGTGAACTGACGCGCCGCCAACATTGTTCCCGTATACCAAATTCATCGAGTATTGGGTATCCATTTGCAGATTTCGCTCTGCAGAGATTTTCCCCGCCATATTTAACTCCCAATTGTCAAAACTAGAAGTTGGATAGTAGCCGCCCTTCTCTATGATGATTGTATCTATGCCCGATTTTTGTAACTCAAGTGCCAGTGTAGCTCCCCCACAGCCAGAACCAATGATGCAAATCTTTGTTTTGATCTCACTTACTTGGGGATAATCCTTCCATTCGAATAGATATTTCATCATAAGTCCCTCACCTGTTCCTTGTAATAGGCTCTTGATTCTGAAATTTTTTCCGGAAATGCGGCAAATGGACCTTCATACTGTATATCTTTCCAGGATTCTTTTTGTCCGTAATGGATTAGATAACATAACATTCGTAAACTAGAGAAAGCCGCCCGTACAGATAGGTTTTTGCTTTGAACACCTTTTCGGATAGTTTCTAAGGCATCCTCTCGGTTCAGCTTTGAAAAGGAAGACCAATAGCCTAAGAGCCAAGGATAAAATTCAATTAGAAGTATAGCGCCGTCAAATTCTGACTGAATCGAATCATTCACAAAGAATAACTCTTCATCCATTCTTTGGATGAGGGTATTGCGATACTCAATTTGCTCCGTGTATCCAGCAGGTAAAACTGCGGAAAGATAAACCCAGAGCACCTCACTCTGACTTTTAGATAAAAATAGAGTTTTTAATCTCTTTCCGAAATACGGACTTAGGACAAAATAAAGTCCCAGGGCACCAAAAGAACCAATCAGGAATTTCTTTCTAGATACGGACTTGGAAGACATTTCTTGACTTTTAAATATACGCGTATATTTTTCAAGCAAAAAAAGTGCATCTTTTTACTAGATGCACTTAATCGGAATTTTCTTTCTGTTATAGAATAGAGAATATGTGGAGGAGAATGGCTGCGTATGAAAAAATTTGGATGGAGTAAAATGTAAATCGAATGTTCACAAACCAAGGGGACCCAGAAATCAAATGAGTGATCGTCTGCAAAACTCTGGCGACTAAAATGATCAGTGCTGCTTGGTTTACAAAAGAGTCAACTTTTTGCAAACTTACACTCAAAAAAGCCACAGCAACAAACAAAGGAACATTCTCCAAGCAGTTCATATGTGCTCTGTTAAAACGCCAGTTGAACTCAGAACCATGCTGTATTCCAGCTGGGAATTCATTTGATTTCTTTTTGCCTGTAAGCACAAATATACTTCGGTAAGATGTAAGACAAAAGCCTACGAGTATAGTCCAAAACACAAAACCACCTAAGGCCAAATACAATGTATCCATATAATCTCCTAATCATTCGTTGGAATTTTCCAAAAGAAGTAGCCTAGCCAATGTTTGGCAAGTCATTTATTTTCGATCAAGGACTCTCTACCCAGACAGCGTGTACTGTATCAAAGTATTCCTGGACCTTTATGATCTTCCCATTCTTGATGGTAAAGAGAAAGTGATATTGGTTGTTATATGCTTTGCCTGTGGATTTCCGAATTCCATGAGACTCAGCAGTGAGGCTCACGCGGTCTTCCTCTCCTGTAAATTGTTTACAAGTAAACTGAAAATTGTCAAAAGCTCTAAAGATCAATTTTAGACCAAGGCTAATCTTTTTTAGATCATAGTCACCTGACACCGGTATATTGCCTAAAATCCACCAATGCAAACCTTCGTCCAAAAGAGCAAATGCTGCATTCATATCACGTGCATTCAAATTTGAAAAAAATTCAGCCACAATCTTTTTGTTGTTCTGTATATCCATAGGTAACTCCTTTTTATTCGTTCTAACCTAGACTGGCTTTAAAACATCACCTAATATCAGGCTACTTCGTTAGATCGAGATAATGTTTCGATACATTGTCAGATGGATTTTTTTCTAAAACTGACGTAAATCCTGATCTAGCTGTTTGTAAATCTCCATTTTCATATGCTATCAAACTTTCTTCAAAGATATCCTTAGTGTTTAAAATAGATTCATAAGAAGTCGGATTCTTTTCATCTAATAGTTCGTAAATGTTCATTGATTTACTTTTTCCTTTAAGAACCACTTTTCCTAGTCTGCGGCATTGAAAATCTTCAGGTTTTCTTAAAAAAGAATACGTATCTTCACTGAAGAGAATTGTAGACGAAAACACCTTATTCAATCCTTCAATCCGACTTGCTGCGTTCACAGTATCTGAAATAACAGTCCCTTCCATTCTATTTTCAGAACCGATTGTACCGATCATTAATACTCCAGTATGTATCCCAATCCGAATCGTTATCGGAGCAAAATCTTTAGTTAGACGATGATTATTGTAATTTTTTAACTCCCACTGCATATCTCTTGCTGCCTTTAGCGCGTCATCGGAATACCTTGGAAATAGGCACATAATAGAATCACCAATATATTTATCCGTAAAACCAGCATTTGTTGTTATTGCTGGGTCCATTCTTCTCAGATAAGAATTCAAAAAATCAAAATTCTCTTTTGGAGTCATTCCTTCTGATAACATTGTAAAATCGGCAATATCTGAAAATAAGACTGTCATTTTAAGTTGAGCTTGGTCACCCAATTTAATTTCCTGAATTGAGTTTTTCGACAGAAGACTTAAAAATTCCCGCGGAACAAATCGGCTATATGCCTGATTTGTATAAATTAAATCATCAGTTGTTTCTTTTAATGAAATTGAAAGATTTTCGATTTTTGTAAATGCCTTCGAAAAACGTAACGAAAGAATAAATGATTGTGAGAAAATGAATCCAAATAATCCAAATGGCAATAAATAAATACTTTCGAATACATTTAAATTATACAATATATCATTTAACGCAGTGCCTGTAAAAAATATTAAACCTACCAAAGATGCAAGGGATCCTATCCTTTTATTTTTCACGGATTTCGCGAGGTAGTAAACTCCCGAGGAAAGCATTAAAATACTAATTATGAAATAGATTATCAAAAATTGTGAATAAAAATATAAAGGCGAAAAGATAGTCACTAATGTGAGAATAACCATAGGAACGGATAATATTTTTAAATAAGTTTTCGTAAATTCAACTGCGAAAAGAGATTGAAAGAAAAACATAAACACGATGTTTACTAAGTAAATACTCAAGTATTCCAATTTTTGACTAAATTCAAAATGGAAATCTGGGAAAATCTGAATCAACAGTCGTTCTCCCGTGGTAATCATTCTAACAGTGAGTAACATACACATTAAACCAAACCACAAGCTAGAATAATCGTTTCTTCGTAAGAAGAACAAACCAAAATGATACAAAGCCATTATAAGAAAGCTTCCAGCCAAAAATAAATCTACACCTAAAAACCACTCTCTTTCCGAGTATAATTGACTCGCATAACCCAGTCGTATTGGTTCCCATAGGCCAAATTTATGGTGAGAAAAATTTGCAACCTGAATTACCAAATCATTATCCCCTTCAATCAACTCTATAGGAATAACCAACGGCCTATATTGAGGTTTAAAAATATTTGGGTCACAAGAAACAATGCCATTCTTTGCTAACTGTTTCTGATTTAAAAACAAAGCATAACTAGTTGCTGCATCGGGAAGCTTGAAGGCTAGCAAATTGTTTTTTTTACTTTTGATTGTTAACTGATAACTTCCACATCCTTCAGAATTTATTTTTTTACCTCCAACCGAAACATCATTTATTAGTCCAGGAACATCAATAAGTAAACTCGATGAATCCAAGCCAGATTTATCTGATATTAGTATTCCCGGTGTAAAATTCCATTTACCATTCAAATTAACGGAACCATCAACAAAATTCAGGTCTCTGATATCTAGGACTGTTTCAGAAATTAAAGGCTTTGTCGTATTTTGAGCGTTTAAGTTAGATTGAGTAAATAAAAAAATGAATGTGATAAAAAGCGAGATATATTCGAACATTGAATCAAAAGCATTTCTTTCCTCTGCCTTGTCAAATTATTTTCATTGGGTTTTTGTGATTTTGAATACTAACAGTTACGATTATGAAAGATTAGTGAGAACAATTGTTAATCGCACCCAACTATAAACTTCCTAAGATTTTACCAATAGCAAATCCCCATATCCAGGCATGATTCCAGTTATGTGGGACAGGTTGACAATTATTGGAATCTAGTAGGCGCGACTGGATTTTACAAGTTGCAACTCCTATGATCCACAGGAAGGTCTATCCGTTTTAAGCAAACAAGTTAGGGCAAAAAGAAGAGATATAAAGTATTCATCCGACTCCTAAACTTTCTATCTTTTGGGCATTCTTTCTAGTTTGTCTCTTGCTCATTTTGAGGAGTACGTTGCATCCGCCAACGGAATCATCTTCCTCTTAGCATTAGGATTCAGTAGGATTGCTTGCTAACGCGCACCGTTTTATTCCGACGCATCATGAGGCAGGAATCTCTCGTATACATAGTTGTGCCACCCAAAGATAGAAGGAAAAGAAGGTTTGGGATTTTACAGTAGTCGATTGTTTTCATTACAGATTTAACAAGGAAGTCTCGTATGTGTTTCAAACCTCGGGTAATAGGGAAAGGATTTTAAAAGGTTATGTTCAATTTTTTTTAAAAACTTTATTGTTTTCCTCGGGTAGATTTTAATAAACAAGATACTACCAATGATAGATATCAAAGAAATTTTAATCCAGATTTCGATTGCACTCGATTATGCGAACGGAAGGAAACCTGAATTTACGCTCAAATTGGCTTTGGTTTCTGTTTTTTTGGCAAAATTAGCAAACTGTAGCCAAAGAGAGATCCATCTAGTCTATCTTTCATCATTATTTAAATCCATAGGATGTACCTCATATTCTCCCGAAGAAGCTGAAATTTTCTCAGGGGATGATATCAGTTTCAAGTCAGCATTTTCAACAGTCGATTCTATCAACAAACTAGAAGCCTTGTTACAGATTCAAAAACTTCGTGCTGATTCCAAATGGGAAGAATTGAAAATGAAGTTTCGTTTGATCATCGATGGCAACAATTTGTACAAAAATATCATCGAAGCCCATTGCGATTCGGCGAGAATGCTGATCCAAGAAATCAACTTAGATCCAGAGATTAGTAAAATTATCAATGACACCTACGAAAGATTTGATGGCAAAGGAACACCAAGTAAAAAGAAAGCCAATGAAATACACTTTCTTGCTCGTATCATATCGATTACCTATTATTTCAATAGTCTATCAGAAATCACAGATACAAAATCGATTCGC
>JALOTI010000499.1 GCA_025457985.1 Leptospira sp. | reverse complement strand
CTACTTGGTGGTCAATATACTAAAGATGATGATTATAAAGAAAATGTATCAGTTACCGAAAATGATGAAGCAAGTGGTTGGAGCTGGGGAAGTATTTTGTTAGCAGGAGCTGCTATTATTGGAGGAGCAATGGTTGTAAATGCAGCAATGAGCGAAGACCAAAGTAGAAAGATATCAGGTGATTCAGATTCAGAGAATGATGGTTATTAAAAAAACTTTGCATTTAAATAGATAAATCTCAAAGAGTAAGTGAGGAATATAACAAAAATGGGTCAATCTATAAAAATTGCTGCTTATATGAAACCAAGATTTAAAGCGGGAACAAAACTCAAAGAAGCCTGTAATAGAAAAGAAAAATCCCAAAAGTAGTAAAACAAGTTTTAAGAGCCATAAAGAAGTAAAAATATTCTTCATGTACGATTGGCTATTAACCTCTATTTATCCTCTTAAAAAGTACCTTAAAACTTGTTTTTGATATATCTAAATAGCAGAAGAAAAGTTATTTTGTAAAAATTCCAAACAAATCAAAATTTTTCTTGCCAACCGCTTAAAAAATAAAAAATTTTGTGAGCATAGCGAACTCAAATAGCAAAAATTCCAAATCCGATTTTTTGGAATTTTTGTATCAAAATTTTCATCAAAAAAACAAAAACAAAAAAACAAGAAAAGCATGTGAGTTATCCACAGAAAATCGCAAATCTTTTTTCTTGTTTTTTTATACTTTCAGTATTTTAAGTATTTTCGGCGCCTTGGAGACCGCTTGGTTCTTGATTTATTACCACTTTGTTGCTAAGGTGGTAATAAATCAACCCTTCAAGGTATAAATTATGAAAAAAATTAGTACAAGTATTCCAACGATAATTAAAAACTCCCAACCTACAAAAAAAATTCAAAAAGATCTACCACCAAGCGTAGTCGTATTCCAGCATAATAATTTAATAGAGGCTAGGTATTCTCTTACTTTACAAGAAAAAAAAATCATACTTTGGCTAACTTCACAAATCAAACCTGATGATAAAGACTTCAAGAAACATATGTTAACTGTAAGAGAATTTATGAACTTAATGGAATTAAAAGGCCATGCGAATTATAAGGAATTACAAAAAATCACCTTGGGCTACACGCAAAGCAACGAACTCGGCGAGACGAATATTTCCGAATGGGATTACCTGAAAGTACCCGTTCTCTCAAATTTCTATGCGGGAAAAAGCGGAAGGTTCCACATCAAAATTGGCCCGCACATTGGGTACATGCTACAAGCAAGGGACGTACAGCGAGAATTTGATGGCGACGGAACAAATCTGCCCACCTATGGAGGACCATCGGACGATCCAAACAGATTCATGTATGGCATCACCGCCGGAGCGGGACTTTCAAAACTCTTTGGAAATGTTTGAGGCCTCGTTCGAGAATTTGCTCATCCACGACACGTCCGTAAATCCAAGTGGAGCGTTCGATGCCTCTGGTGAATCTTTCGAGATTCCTTTTGCAGCCTCTCCGCCAGCCTCTAGCAAGGCTCCGACACCCTTTTACAAAAAGAAAGATACAAATATTGATTTCATGGAAGCATCCATGTTTGCAGCTTATCCACCAAGGTCGAGCAAAGCCCCAACAGCACATGGATCACGGCCTACCGATCCAATGACGTACCAGGTGCTCTACGCGATGGAATATATCCGACGCAATGCTAAGGAGGCATCTCAAGAGCCAGAGGAAATCGATTATATGCAAGATGATTCCAGCGACGCTGAAGATGTCACAAACGACGTTACCGACGGAGCCAAGATTGACGATGGCAATCCGTCTGATTCTGCAGACGTGGAAACTACTGGCGACAAAATCGATGCATCAGAGAATGCTGGTACAGCTTCCGTTCCAGCCGAGGAGGAAGCTGTAAGCTATCCAAAAAAAGTGTTTGAAAAATGGAAGGACATGCTTCTATTGCCTTTGATGGTCTCGGCATTCCTCTATATCATCACAGATTCCGAGTCCGAAGCCATTATTGGTGGATTCTCTCTTGCTCTATGTGTCAATTGTGCGAAAGTTGGAAAATTCATCTTTGCAAAGTGCTCTTAAGGGAAGGATAGTAATTGGATAAATCTACATCATTGAGTGTCGTAGGCAAGGAGACATAACGTCAGAAGAAACGATATGGAAACACAATACTTCTTTCAGCTAAATCATTATGTTTTGTTTGCTTGTAGTGAAACGGCCTGTCTAAATTGCAACACATACGTCCGGACCCAGCAGCCCTACACTCCCTCAGCAGTAAGGTCGGAGATTCTCCATGCGGTGAACCTTGGTAGAGATTTTGAGCTCAATCTTCCCCGAAGCATTCTTCGCCGAGTCTTTGGGAATTTCATGCCAGGTTGGTGCTGACGGATGCAAATCTTCCCATTTCAACATGACTTTGACAATCCCCATATTATCTGGCTGAGACATCAAATCTTCATCAAAGATTTCAAACATCAACATAGGGTTAGAGTTGGGGAAGCCAGGTGATGGCCCGTGTTGCAAATATGAGAGCGAAGTGGAGAGGGTGAAATCCCAAATCGGGGAGAGACTTTTCTGGACCGTCCTTGTTTTTCCAAGTTGTATCTTTTGCCCTCTGCTGACAAGGGATACAACCACAAAAGGGTCGGACGTCGTCTTTTTGCCCAAAAAGTTGCGATCTTTTGCTACCAAGCCAGAACCTGTCAAGACTTTGATTTCCATGGCCATTTTGTCAATTGGGGCAACAAATTCCTGTTGCTTCTTTGGATTGTTGGCACCACCATTCTTTTGTTTCCATGCGATGTATTCCGGATTCAAGGTCAAAACTCCATTCTTTTGTACGAATTTCTTGGGTTGAAACGACATACCTGAAAGGGACTTGGGACAGTCTGTGTCGGTTGAGGCAAGATGTATCCAACGAAGTCGATCGAGACACAATCAAGGTTGATTTGGATCGACCTTTGAGCAGGAAGATTGGAAGTGCCTGAGTAGAAGAGCAGTCAAAAGAGATTTGTGGAACTGTCGGTTCAGGTCTTGATCGGTTGGGGTCCAATTGTTGTAGTAGTAGAGTTGAAAATAAAACGGAGAAGCGAGAGACTCGATTGGTTTCCGTTCTGGCGGGATTGAAAAAAGTGCTTGGAAGTCTGTCCTTTGCTCGGGGGATAGGTACGTTGTATTAAGTACTCTATAGTACTACCTCCGTTCCACAATAAAACTACCATGTCTAATTGTGTCCCGTTCCAAAATAAAACTGCCATTATGTAGGAACCCAGTACTGTTTCTACAGCAC
>JALOTI010000036.1 GCA_025457985.1 Leptospira sp. | reverse complement strand
GATCTTAAATTTTAATGTCACTTCCAAACTGTATTCCTCCTCTCCTGAGGCGATAAATCTTTCTGTTTCAACGAAAGGAATATTTTTAATCTCTTTGTTTTCCCTATCTACAACCCAAAGTTTTGAGCCACTTAGCAGTAGACCACGAATTGAGCGAAGACTTGTTTTAATTGAACCAGTTATTTTTCCAGTTTTTGAATCGTATCTATAAACACTGTTATCCGAGGAATCGGAAATCCATAAAGAATCTCGGCCATAACAAATATCTCGAGGTCGTATCCTATCTGTAAAGAATCCACCTATCAATAGAGCAGTTGCCTGATCGTATATTTGTACTTTTCCTGAATCAAGATCCAAAATGTAATAATAATTTCCAAAACTTGCAATCCCTGCAATATTCTGAAGTGGGATATTGATTTTATCCGTTATTCCGCCTGAATTAGGATCTAGTTTGAGAATCTGCTTTGGAGCAACGACAAGTAACTTTCCCTCTCTCTGATCAAAACTAATTCCCCGTAAGTTCGCTAAACCTAAGTTAAAGATCTCTTGTTCGCCGTTTTCATTTATTTTGATGATTGCGCGTCTATTGGTATCAATGTACCAGAAATGAACTCCGTCCCATGCCAAACCGTAAGCTTTGTCCGTAAGTTTGTATTCCTTAGCTTCTTGAGGAAAAATAAAACTCAATGGCAAAAAAAGTAGAATTAATATCATTTGTCTCATAAATGAATACCCAATCCTTGAAAGATAAACGTATAAATTTCGGTAAAAAGACTTGGTTTGTCAAATTCAATGCCAACCATAATTGGCTTTGGAACAAATATTAGAATCAGAGAACCTAACATGAAAATCCCTAAAGCCTTCCTTACTTTGTCCAATCCTGAATACGAATCTGGTATAAACGGGTGTTCTACCTTGATTAGATAGTATATCAAAAAACCCCAAATAAGCCAGGTAAAATGGAAAAGTGCCAAAAACAAAAAAACGCCAAATAGATAGTGAATCCATTTCCGGTAAGATTCACCGAATATTGAGTAAATTATATGCCCGCCATCTAATTGTCCAAATGGCAATAAGTTGATTGCCGTGATCAGTAAACCTACCCAGCCAGCTCGGGCCAGAGGATGGGCTTGTACATCCATTGTCTGAAAGTCTAATGGCCCAAGTATCCATTGAGTTGTGAAATAAGTGAATAAACTATCGCCAAAAATTAAAAAATGAGATCTATCAAAATCACTTGCGATTGCAATAACATTGGATAAATGGATTCCAACCAACCAGGCTATCAGCGACAGAATCAGACTCATAATTGGTCCACCCACTCCAATATCAAATAAGATTTTTTTATCTGGGATTGGTTCTTTGATTTGAATCACTGCTCCCATTGTTCCTATAGGACTGAATGGAAGTGGAATAAAGAAGGGTAATGAAGCTTTCACTCCATAATACCTAGCTGGTAGATAGTGACCCATTTCATGAGCGAGTAAAATAAATAACAAAGAAACAGAATAAGGCCAATTTTCAAAAAAAACCAAGATATAATTATCGAGGGTTTGAGGTATATTAGGATTTAAGAATAGATCTGAATAGGTTAACGTAAAAAAAGTTAATAAAAAAAGAACGATATGTAAAGTATGATTAGTTTTCAACGTTTTCTTGTGTATGTGTAATTCTTGTATCGTATTATTGAACTAAAAAAAACATGGAATCAATACAAATTTCGCTGAAAATTAATGAAATCCTTTTTCCAGAATCTGAGCGTAAAGTTTAAAATTTACCTCTCAAATGCAATCTTCCAAACCTTAGTACTTACCATAACCATTTTCTCCGTCATTGGAATTCATTCCGTAAGCCAAGACCTATCTTCTGTTCAAAAATTATATTCAGAGTCTTATGGTAAATCTACCCAAATTGGTTATCTACTTATTGAGTTAAATGTAATATCAAACAAGATTCATAATTCAAAGAACCAAAAGGAGATTAAGTCCCTAGAGTCTGAATTGAAAATAAAAAGTTCAATGATCCAAAAGTATTTAGTCGAAATCGAGAATTTTCTAAATATCATTTCTTTTGAATCATCCCAAAGTTCCAGCGATGGTACTAAGGAAGCCCTGTCTATCAATAGAGAAGTTCAGTTAAATTTTGAGTCCTTACTTTCAGAAATGGAAGCTACTATTAACGACAAAAATACTGAGAGTATAGGCATTGCAAATTTGAATCTACTGTCCTCAATTCAAAGATTCAATTCAACCCTAGATGGATTGATTCTCTCATACAATGTTTCACTTGAAGAAAAAAATCTATCAACTATCAAACTTCTTTTTATAGGGTTTATCGTATCAACTTTAGTAAGTTTTGCGGTATCTTTCTTCTTAGGTTACTTAATCTCAAAACCTTTGCAAAAGGTCGAATCAATGGCGACTCAATTGTCGGGAGGTGATCTAAGTATCCAATCCACGGTAAATTCATCTGATGAAATTGGAAAACTTTCCATTGCCTTCTCCTTAGCAGCAAAGAACATAAAACATCTCGTTCAAGAAACCCAGCTAACTTCAAGTGAACTTTTAAAAACCTCGGACTCCGTTTTTTCTGCCTCTAATCGAGTCGCTGATGGATTTGGACAACAGGTTGCAGCTTTAGAAGAAATTTCATCATCTGTCACAGAGATAGTGGATAGTATACACCAAGTATCTCTCACAGCAGCTGACCAATCAGAAGAAACAACTAAGGCAATTCATGAAATTAGCGAACTTACAAATGCAATCCATGAGGTCTCTGAAAAATCCATATTAGTGGATTCAAGCTCCCATTTAATGTTAGAGGAGGCAGAAAGAGGAAAACAAATCGTCGATAATTCCGTCTTAAAAATGACAAAAATAGTGGAAAGTTCCAAAAGTATCACACAAATCATCACGGTCATCAATGACATTGCTAGCAGAACCAATTTACTTTCATTAAACGCTGCAATTGAGGCAGCAAGAGCAGGAGAATCTGGCCGAGGTTTTTCTGTTGTGGCAGAAGAAATTTCCAAACTTGCATCCAATTCGCAAACAGCAACAAAGCAAATAGAAGGGTTAATCAAAGAGTCGATCGACCGAATAGAGGATGGAAAAAATAGTATCGAACAATTGGTATCCTCCTTTACTAAGGTCTTAGAAAATGCAAAACATTCCAGTTTCCACATAGAACAAATAAAATTGCTTACTCACCAACAGAACCTTAAAAGTGAGCGAGTGATGAATTCCATGGCAAATTTAACGAATTTGGCTAATTTTGTAGCGGAAGCAACAGAACAACAAACAGCCTCGACAAAAGAAATCGGTTTTGCAGTAGACCAGGTGAATACTGTTGCACAGTCTAGCTCTAATCAGATTGAGGAATTTGCGAACACTACGAAAAGACTATCCGATCTTTCTGAGAAACTCAATGGTCTAATCAGTAGTTTTAAAACCAATTAGTTCATGTTTGAAAATATTCGAATCATACGTAAATTTGATCCCGCAGCAAAATCATATTTAGAAATAATTTTATGCTACCCGGGGTTACATGCAATTTGGCTTCATAAAATTGCACATTTTCTTTATTGGGCAAGGTTGCCTCTTTTACCACGTCTTATAAACTATCTAACTCGGTTTTTAACAGGTATTGATATCCATCCAGGTGCAAAAATTGCGAAAGGCGTTTTTATAGATCACGGATCTGGAGTAGTAATAGGTGAAACCGCAGAAATTGGATCCGGTAGTTTGATTTTTCAAGGTGTAACCCTTGGAGGTACAGGAAAAGAGTCTGGTAAAAGACATCCTACCATAGGTAAAAATTGTGTGATTGGGGCTGGTGCCAAAGTACTTGGAAATATAGTCATCGAAGATCATGTGCGTGTTGGCGCAGGATCCGTTGTTATGCGAAACGTTCCTCAAGGAAGTACAGTTGTGGGAATACCAGGAAAAGTTGTTAAAGCAGGAGATTATGGAGATAGCATTGAACAAATGTTAGATCACAATCAAATGCCCGATCCAGTAGCAAAGGTATTCAGTGTCTTACTAGAAAAAGTGGAAACGCAACAACACCTTATCAACAAACTTGCTGAAAAACAACAGCTTCTCGAAAAAGACAAATCTAGCGGAACTGTTTCGATTGAGACTCCTTTAGAAGACGGAAAAAACGATAAATTCGTTCAGGAGTTTATCTATGGTGATGGTATTTAGAAATCTTGTAGCAGTTTCTTCTTTTTATTTTCGTATTCTTCTTCTGTTATCAGTCCATCGGCTTTCATTTGGTTAAGTATTTTTAATTTTTCAGGTACAGATTGCCACGTAGGCTCAGCCGATGGAAGATCCTCGTCTCCGTCCATAGGCGTTCGCCAGACAAACTCATTTTCTGCCTGAAAACTGGATTCGTGAAGAACTATGTTTGGATAAACTAGGGACTTCGAATTGCTCTTATCAACAAACATCCGGAGGCCTTTGTTTTTGGGTTTTAAAAGAATTAGTGGCTTCTTTAGTGGTTTAATCTTTTCCGATTGAAATAGGGTCCAATCTTCAAAACTGTATTGAGACGGAAAACTGATATTTTGATTAATTTCCCTGAAAATTATAGCGCTACCACCATCTCGTAACCTTAAAAAATAAAAACTCGTTCGAAGAATCTTTGTGTTCGGTGATAGAGGATCATCCACTTTTATCAAAAACAGTAAAGACGATAAATTCGAAGGACTTGATTTTAGAATATCTTTGTATGCTAATGTTAGTTCCTTAATCATCTGTTCATCAATGATTGGAACCCAGTCCTCCGTTGAAAAAATATTTTGTTTGATATAAACAAATTTTAAGCTATAAAGATCTGATTCCAAGGGATCAAATCGCAAAATTTGGTTTTGTATTTGTTCCGGCAAAATATTCTTTAATTTCTCCTCGGATGTTTCGTAGATTGCTATGGAAGAACCTGCATGTTTCAGTTTATAGTTCTCTTTTTTATAAGTGGAACATCCGATCCAATTTATACTGAATAGTGTTATCAGAACTGGAAAAAAAGCCGTTAATTGAAAGAGACGAGAATCCATAAACTAAAGTATCAAATGAACATGACAAAATTAATTCTGCTACTTTCGATTTCATCGATGCTCATACAAAATCCTTCCTTAGTATCGCAAACTATACCAAAATTTGAAATCAAAGATCAGTACGGTCAAATCTATTCTTCACAGAACTTAAAATCTAAGCCAGTAGTATTACTTGGATGTTTTTTAAGGGATTTAGAAGTATGTCGCAAAATAGGACGAAAAATCTACTGGAAAATGCAAAATCTACTTTGGAAAGATGCATCAAAGGTTGAATATTTAATGTATCTAGACTTACGAGAATCCAACCAAATGGTAGAATCGTACATTGAGGAATCCAAAAACAAACAATTTGAGAGTATTCTCCTCGATCGCCAAGGGCAGTTAAGCATTGGATTAAAAAAACAGGAAGGATTTTTGCGAATTTTTAGTAAAACGGGCAATCAAATCCATAGCGAGTATATAGAAAAAATAAGTGATGAAAATATTCATAAAATCCATGATATCCTACGTGGGGAAATTAATTAGAAATCCTTCCTTTTATTTCTTCCTAACGTTTTTCTTCTTTTTAGGATGCCTCCAAAAAAACGAAAACCAATATCAGTTTTGGACTGGATACTTAAGTTTACAGAAAGCTATTCAGGCCTCTACCACCAACGAAGTACTTTTGCAAGCCTTGAATGGTATTGCGAACAATCTCATTTCAAAAGAATTAAAAACTAACGACCAAGGAAATCTTTTTCTAACACTCAGTGGTTCAAAACAAGGACTATCAAATTGGAAAATTGACTGGTATGGGAAAAAAGATAAATCAACTGATTATTATGCAGAAGTAGAATTCATTCCACAAAATTGGGATGAAAAAGAAATCTATAGTGTTGAAAGAACCGTGTCCCATAATTTGCAAGGTTATAAGCCGTCAGATTTTTTTCGCTGGCTCAATGGATTTGTTCTCTTAGCAAATCAACACAATGAATATTATGAATTTCGAAATAAATCCGAAAATTTGAAATTTCTCTGCGGAACACTTGCATGCCAGATTACAGAAACATCCGAGTGGCAATTGTTAGAATTTACATTAAACGAAACTACCAAAACCAAATTTCCCGGCTTTTACAATCGATCGGGAGCTAGATTAGAAAAATCAAAGATTAATGTAATCATTTGGGATCCATCCAATCCTAAATATAAATTACGAATTGCAAATCACGGACGGACTTTACAATTCTACTTACCAGTAAATCCACCTAAAGATCTATTTTTGAAACCGAAAGAGATTCGGTTTTTAGGAGATATCGAAATTAAATCGTTTGGAATTACTCTTAATCTCCACAATTTAGAATACAAACTTAAGGCCGATTGGAAACCTAACGAAGATATTTTGCAGGGCAAATTTGTAAGACTTGGGAAGAAGGAAATCTCTGGTAGATTTTTATACTTCATCCCCACAGGAGTTCTCGATTTTTTTATTCCAGGAAATCTGGATGAGTATCTATCGGATGCAATGACATTGATGGTTACGGGTACACAAGGAAGGGGTGGCAATCAATTTCAAGCAAGCTTTCGCTATGATGGAAAATCTCAAACTACTAATTTTAAAACCTACGCGGAGGTTATGCGAAAGAGATTTTCTCTATTCGGTAGTGAAGATTCACAAAAGATTTCCCAGGATTTTGAATTTTATGCAGCTTGGGAAGCAGCCATGATGAAAGATTTAAAATAGAAAATTCTTTAAAAGGAGTTTTCCTTCTTCAGAACCGAAAGACTCGGGATGGAATTGAACACCCTCAATCTTTAAGCTTCGGTGTCTAAGACCCATGATTTCACCTTTTCCGTCTCCAGCGGATACTCGAGCCGTAACTTCTAACACATCAGGGAGAGTATCTTCTTTTGCGACCAAACTATGATATCGCATAATTTCTATTTGTTGAGTTAATCCTTTAAAAATTCCCTTTCCATCATGCTCAATCGGAGAGAGTTTCCCATGCATGGCAATATTTGCTCGGACCACCTCGCCGCCAAAAACCGTAGCCATCCCTTGCATTCCCAAACAGATCCCAAGGATGGATGTCTGACCACCTAAGGTCTTTAGAATATCAGCACTTACACCAAAATATGCGGGATCAGCAGGATGGCCAGGACCTGGTGAAATAATGATTCGGTCATAATTTCTATTCTGAATGGTTTCAAACGGGACTTGGTCGTTTCGGAGTACATCTAACTCAAATTGGGAATCAGCCTCTTCTAATATTTCACCGATTAGTTGGTATAGATTGTAGGTAAAGGAATCGTAGTTATCTAGAATTAAAACTTTCATATCAACCTTTGTGGAAATCGAGTGCCCTTCGAACAGAGGCCAATTTATTTTTGATTTCTAAATACTCATCTTCTGGTTTTGAATCATAAACGATCCCACCTGAGGCTCGAACGAACCCAGTGTCACCACTCACAAAAAAACTTCGGATCGGAATAGCAAATGTACAATCTCCATTAAAGCCAAAGGTTCCCACGGCACCTCCATACGGACCGCGAGGGCTCTTTTCTATTCTCTCGATGATTTTCATCGATTCAATTTTTGGAGCGCCAGAAAGGGTTCCAGCTGGAAAGGATGCCGCCAAGCCAGAGAACATATCTTCCTTAGATTTTAATATACCAACCACTTCACTCGAAATATGTTGTACATGAGAAAAACGTTTTATATCAAATCTTCGCCTAACTTTAACTGTACCGAATTTGGCGACCCGTCCAATGTCATTCCTATGTAGGTCGATGAGCATATTGTGTTCTGCAATTTCCTTTGGATCAGTAAGAAGTTTACGTGCTAAAGATACATCTTCTGCAGGGGTACTTCCCCGTTTTATGGTTCCGGCTAAAGGAAAAGACTCCATTTCACCCTGTCGTAACCGAAATAAAAGTTCTGGACTGGCTCCGAGTATAACTTTGTCTTTAAATTTCACATAATACATATGAGGCGAAGGATTGATTGCCCTTAGGGTTTCATAGATTGCCAAGGGATTGCCGTTTATTGTATAAGACTCTTCAAATCCGATTTGGCACTGAAAGGTATTGCCTGCTCTTACCTCTTCCAAAGCCGACTCAACCATAACTCTATGTTCTTCTTGGCTCAGACCGGTTTTTTTTAATTTGACTGTAACTTTAGGGGAAAGTTTGTCATAGGGAACCAAAGAACGATTTAAAATCGAGCGTACTTCTTCCAAACGATTGAGGCCATTGTCAAAATAGATCAGTTCGCCAGTAAATTTATCAAAAATCAGACCATCCATGTAGAGGCCAAAAAGCATTGCTGGAAATTCTGGATGGGGTTCTAAATCCAATTTAGGCTCAAAGAACTGCATACAAGAGTAACCTAAATAACCGACAAGTCCTCCTCCATAACTTATGCTTAAGGAGTCATAGTCAGTTAATTCACGTAAGGCGTAATAAGGATTTTCTACTTCGAATTTTTCTCCGTTTATTTCTAAAAATCCTTCTTCTCCTCTAATGATTGTTTTCGGATCAAAGCCAATTACAGAATAACGAGAATCATACTGGTTATCACCCGCCGATTCTAATAAAAAACAGACATCATATCTATCTTCAAAATAGCGAAACAATTCCCAAAATTCTATCCCTTCGGGCAAATTGAGAACTGTATAAATAGGTTTTTTAGATATTTTGAATTTCGGAAGTTTCGCTTTCATAAAATGAGGTCTAATGGAACCAGAATAAAATTTTAGTGAATTTGCGAAATCAAAAAGGGATTCTATCAGTTTCGACTGACAGTCGACCGAACAGTTTTTAACAATTTTAAAATCTCATCATGGAGTATCCCATTGGAAGCAATGAGTTCGGGCAGTCCGATGTAGTAGTGTTTTCCAGCCAGATCAGTTAACTTTCCACCAGCTTCAGAAAGGATAACGGATACTGCAGACACATCCCAATGTTTAACTGTTTTTTCCCAAATACCATCCATCACACCTTCTGCTATAAAACAACAATCCAAAACAAAGGACCCAGTCCTTCGGAAGGATCGAGCATAGGTCAAAAATCCAGAAAGATCAGCCATGATTTCCTGAATCATATGAGCTCTTTTGGTAGGAAGGTTTGGCGAAAAAATGGCACGATTCAGCTCCTGAACTGAAGATGTCATTATTGTTTCGCCGTTTTTTTGTGCCCCTTCTCCAAGCACAGCGGAATAAACAGAATCTTGTGGAGGAACTATGACTACTCCCCCAACAGGTGTTTCACGGTGTTCTAATCCAATTGAGACTGCGTATAGAGGAAGACCTCTAACGAAATTCATAGATCCATCGACGGGGTCAAGAACCCAACGAAAATCACCTCCATCTATCTCAGGCCTGTCTTCGCAAAGAATGGAATCTTTAGGAAATGATTTTTGTAAAAATTTTATTAAAATATCACCAAGTTTTATATCTGCAGTATCAATTCTCTCTTTTTCATCGGCATCTGTTTTAGATCTGAAATTGGAGATTTCTTTTTGGATTTTTTTTGCCTCATGCATAATGCCTGTTGCATTTGCCTTTATGTATTCGATTCGTTTGAGGGTCTCATCTAAA
>JALOTI010000498.1 GCA_025457985.1 Leptospira sp. | reverse complement strand
GATTCCTTTGGAAACAAAATGAGTTTTCACACCTAAAATGTGATTTTTTTCTACTTTGTCACCGCCATCATCTGGTACTAGTTTTTCATCAAATACATCTTTTATGAGACCCCTTTGGACTAGTTTCAGAGTTCTAGTCTCTCCAAGAGGCGTAGTTGCCTTTACTCTCCAGTCCTCTGATTCTTCAAAATCATCTAAAATGATTTTTCGAAGAGGACTATCCTCATCATTGGCATTCGCCGCTCCGCCATTAGCACCGCCACCAGGTTCGGCCTGTGCATACAACATTCCTATTGAAAGGAAGAGGCCTAACATCAGTTTGGTCATCCCTATTTTCCCCATGAAACTCACTCCTAAAAGGCTCCCAACTCCGGGTCTTTCGTACTATCATTATCGGACATTTGGCTTTTAAACTTATTCAAGATTTCGATCATTCGATCAATTCCTTCTGCAGGAAGAAAAATCGACGATTTTTTGCTATTCGACCACTCCGATACCTTCAGGTAGAATCCGGCCTGGTTTTTCTTTAAATCCACCAAGAAAGTCTTATTTTGTGTTACGATCTTCTCGGTTAGGATCTCGGGGTCCACCATGCATTCCTTCTCCCTGCCTACTGAATAGTATCGGAATCCCAATCCCATTCCTTAGCTTGTTTAAGAAGAAACGAAGGAATGGAAAAGGTTTTTTCTAACTTTGTTTAGAAAATTTAAAAGGATTTGAAATTCTGTCACATAAAACTAGAAGTTTTATGCAAATCGTCGGCGTAGTTCTCTTGCGTAAGCCAAATCATTTGTTAATTTTCGAAGGCGTTTGATATAGTAGTGGGTTACTTCCTTGTAGAATTTGAGTTCCATCTCCCTGTTTTTTGCGAACATTTCGTTCAAATCAGAATATTTGAGTTCATATAATTCGGAGTTTTCCAATGCTTCTACTTTGGCAGACCTTTTATCACCGTCAAAAAATGGTAATTCGCCAAAATGGTCCCCTTCTCCCAAATTGATCAGGTTTACATCGTCGCCTTGGCTGGTTGCTGTAGAAATTTGCAGAGTTCCATACTTGACAATGAACATAGATCCAGCTTCCTCTCCAATATCATAAAGAACATGTCTAGGAGGCAGGTGGACGTCCTGGATTTTTTCTGCAATATGCAGCAATTCGTCTTGGTTTAACTTTTGGAAGAGATATATTTTTTTGAGACTCTCTACTTTTGGATTCATAATTCTCCTAGGATTTACGTTTCAATTTGATGAAATTTCCCAATTTTGCAAGAGAAAATTCGGTAGGATTTAAAGAACTAAAAATTATGACAAATCACAAGGGAAAGTACTATGAATTTGTAGATAAAAAAATAGATATAGCTAGATTGGGTATGTTTCAATCGCAAGAATCTAAGGGGAAATTTTGATGAACTCCAAAAAGAAAGTCATATTAGTGGAAGACCATGCCGTGACACGAGTCGGAGTTAAACACGTGGTTAATTCGTCTGATGATTTTGAAGTTGTCGGCGAGGCGGAAGAATCCTCGCAAATTGCCCCACTTTTAGCCAAAACCAACCCAGATTTTGTCCTCCTCGACCTACGAGTTCCTGGGGAAAATGTTCTCAATATGATCAAGGATTGGAAGAAAGAGTATCCCAATCTTAAGGTTGTTACTTTGACAATGTTAGATGAACAACCCGTTGTCCATTCGGCAATTGAAGCCGGGGTTGATGGTTATCTCCTCAAATCAGATGACCTAAGTAGCCTGACAAAAAATCTAAATGAAATCCTTAACGGCAAAACCGTTTACAGCAAAAATCTAAAACTCAGTTTCAATCGAAAACCAACAGATGGAAAAGTAGCCAATAAAAAGGAAAAACAAATTTTACTCCTTCTCGGTCACGGTAAAACCTATCAAGAAATTGGGGATGAGATTGGTCTTTCCAAACGGACTGTTGAATACCATGTGGGAAGATTAAAAGATAGATTCAATGCAAAGACAGTTGCCGAACTCATTGGGCGCGCCAAAGAAAACATGTTGATCTAAATATAGTGTTTCGTCTATCCAGATCGTAATTCTATAACTGCAAGTATTCTACAACTAGTTTCTTCAACTTTTCATCTGGTTCTGTTTTTGTAACGAAGGCATCGCATCCAATTTCAAGGGCTTCCTTCTCCAATTTTTTCCCGTTACTTGGATTTGTATGAGAACTCGAAACTAATATGGATCGAATTTCCATTCGTTCTTCTTCGCTATACAATTCTTTTAAGAACTCAATTCCCGTTTTTTCGGGCATAGATTGGTCGACAATGATGAGATCAGGTTTTAGTTTACCAATCGATGTGAGTGCGTGTTCTGGGAATTCTTCTTCCCATATGATTACTTCAAATTCTTTCAGAATGTTACGAATTTGTTTTCTATAACCAGGATTATCATCTAACACCAGTATAATTTTTTCATAATTCGGTAGAACAAATTGGACAGAGGTTCCCTTTGAATCTTCAGAGATTAGTTCCAACTTGGCACCGTGTCTTTCCGC
>JALOTI010000497.1 GCA_025457985.1 Leptospira sp. | reverse complement strand
TTTATTTCCTTTATCATTGCGTTATTTTTGACTGCACTTTTCTTCCTATTTCAGGTTTTATATGAATCAAAAGGAAACGAATCCGCCGGTAAGTCTACATCGACAAACGATGCAGTTCCCATTTTAGAAGTAAAAACATTCAACTCACCCGTTAGGGCTTCAGAGCAATCCGCAGAAGAATATTCTGTCGAAGAAGCGGAAATTGAAACTGTATCAGTGGTGCCCATTCCCGAAGAAAAAAACCAATCAAAAATTTTAGATGCCATCTATTTAGGATAGAATTATGGAGAACAAAGTATTTTCGATACAGCTGAAAGGTGGTTTGGACGGTGCAAACGCAGATGATTTGCTCCGCTTTTTTGAGACCCAGGTTGAAAAAGGATTTAAGAGTTTTTTAATCAATTTTTCATCCGTTGATTTTATAACTTCATCTGGAATTTCTGTACTTGTGAAGATGCACAAACAGATTAGAAAACAGGGACTAGTGTACGCATTGTATGGAATTAAAAAAGAAGTAGAATCCGTACTTCGATTGATTGGACTTTTTTCTTCTCTTCCTGTTTTCCCAACAATCTCCTCTGCAGAAAATTTTTTACAAAAAACGAAACCTGCCGTTCTTTCCAAAAAAGAGGAAACTGATACGATTCCAAACCGTAAAGAAGCAAAACAAATTCGCTTCTACTATTCGGGAAATGTGGTGAAACAGGATCAAGAAATCACAAAAGAGCCGATTTCCACCTTGGAATCGTTAGATGAAGCTGAATCTAAAAAACCGCAAGTCTTAGAAAATGTTCCAAGTCTTAATCCTGTTGAAAAAGTTTTGGAAGAGAAGATTAGTGAACTCCGTATGGAAATACGCGATAGTCTTCAAGAAGAGTTAGAAAAGAGATTTGCTTTTTTTAAAGAAAATAAGCAGGAAGTAAGCCAACCTGTTTCATTGCCTAAATTTATTCAGTCAAAATCCAAACATAAGGACATTCCAGAAAAGTTGATTATTTGTGAGTCTTGTAATGCAAGGCTTCGAATTTCGAAAATAGGATTTCATAAATGCCCTCAATGTAATACTGAATTTGAAATGGGTGCCTCAGGGGTTCTCCGTTTCCTTGAAAAGTTAAATACCTAAAAATTAGTGGTCTTATGACAGATCCAATCCCCGATCAAAAAAACTCAGCAACGAGGAGATCTCTTGCTTTATCTTTTTATACCTTTTTATCCAGAATTTTAGGTTTGATTCGGGATCATTTTATGGCGATCAGCTTCGGAACGGGTATGGTTGCGTCTGCTTTTAGTGTGGCTTATCGACTTCCCAATATGTTTCGGAATCTACTTGCAGAAGGAACACTCAGTCAGTCCTTTATGCCTATTTTTTCAGAATATCATAAATTAGGTGTGATTGAAGCCAGAGTAATGGCGGGTTCTGTAGTCAGTTTCTTGTTTTTTTGTCTTTCTTTATTTGTAGCCTTATTTTGGTTTTTTGCATCCGATTTTTTACCTATGTTAGTCGGAGGAAGTCCGGAATATGGTGAACTAGTAGTCCAGTTATCCTTGGTCTTATTTTTTCTGATCATGACTGCGAGCCTGTCTTCGATTTTTATGTCGATATCCAATTCGCAACATAAGTATTTTGTTCCTTCGCTTTCTCCAATCATTCTAAATTTTAGTTATATTATAGTTTTTATCTTCGTATTTCCTTTTTCAGATTCGATAAAAAATAAAGTTTTTTATCTTGCCTATGGAATTGTTGTTGGTGGGGTTTTGCAACTTGTTGTCCAAGCTTTTTATGTTTATAAATTGGGATATGGACCTATCTTTAAATTAAATTTGAAGCATCCAGCCATTCGTAAGATATTTAAATTGATGTTACCTGCTGCCTTGGGAGGTAGTTTCTATCAAATTGGGCTCTTAGTGGATATCTTTCTTGCCAACTATATTCAAAACCAAAATCCAGGTCTTGGAGCAGTGGTGAGTTTGGACTATTCACAAAGGCTTGTCCAACTTCCCACTGGGATTATTGGGGTAGCCTTGGCCACAACCATACTCCCATCCCTTTTAAAAGACTTACGAGAAGGCAATACAACGAATCTCAATAAAGAGATAACCGATGTCTTGGTATTTGCTTTTTTTCTTACTCTTCCTGCATCTATGGGTTTAATCCTGTTAGGAGAGACAGTTTTGGATTCTATATACTTTGGCGGACGATGGGATCATACAGCGACGGAGACAGCCTATTTGCCTTTGATTTTTTATTCGATTGCTATTCCTTTTTATAGCACCAACAAAGTATTAATTTCTTCCTATTACGCATTTTTGGATACAAGAACTCCCTTACGAGTCCAACTAATATCTTTTTTATTGAGTGTAGGTTTGAGTGTTAGTTTGATGTTTTCTTTAAAACATGGGGCAATCGCTTTATCTTCGGCGATCGCAGCCATAGGAACTACCAGTATATTATTGTTCTTTCTAAAGAGACATGGCGTTCAAATTCCTTTCCCCAATTTTTTTAGGCGTGGATTCAAAATAATTTATCCA
>JALOTI010000496.1 GCA_025457985.1 Leptospira sp. | reverse complement strand
TTTGGAAACTAACGGGAGTTCGATAATGAATGTAGTTCCCGTATCAGATGTATGAAAGAAAATTTTACCTTTCATAGCTTCTATAAATCCTTTGGTAATGGAAAGGCCCAGACCAGAACCTCCCACAAGTTTATCTTTCGGAGGAGTTCCTTGAGCAAATCTATGAAAAAGCCTAGGTTGAAAGCTTGGGTCAATTCCAGGTCCGTTGTCTTTGATAAGGATTTGAGCTACCGAATCTTTTTTTTCAATAGTAATCTCTACTTCAGAAAACTTGGGAGTGTATTTTACGGCATTTGAAATCAAATTTGTTATACAATGATTCAATCGATCTTCGTCCACATAGACAAAAGTTTCGCCGTCATATTTTTTTAAATTTAGTAAAACATGATATTGTTCGGCAAAAGTTCTCATTCCATCTACGGATGACTGAGTGATCTCTTGTAAGCAATAAGCTTTGAATTTAAAATTTATATTTCCAGAGTCCAATGCCTCGATATCTAAAAGATCTGTTACAAAACGAACAAGTCGCTGCGTATTTTTTTTACAAATATTCAATAGTGATTTTGTTTGGTTTGATAATTCCCCGGAAACACCTGCAAGTAAAAGTTCAATAGATCCTTTAATAGAAGTTAGTGGAGTTCTTAGTTCATGGCTAACTAAACTTATAAATTCATTTTTTAGAGCTTCTGCACGTTTTCTATCGGTAATATTTCGTATAATTGCCAACATTTCCGAATCACCTGTTTTAGTGAAACGTGCCTCGTAGTATTTTTCTCCATCATACTCATGTATAGAATATTCTAATGTTTCTGATTTACCAGTTTCGAGGTTTAAATTTTGAATGTATTTCAATTTGGATTCGGGAAATAGCTTATCAACAGAAGAAAATTGAATATTCATACTGTCGGGTAAAGAATCCCATCCAGTAAAATCTGGATATTTTTTATAATTGATAACCTTTCCATCTTTATGGATTCCATAGAGATCATCCGGAATAGCGCTTAGGATCGCACGGTTTTTTGTAAGCACCGTCTTGTATCCTATTTCTGTAGATTTTTTCTCCGAGATTTCCTTGGCGATGATTAGGCTGTAGTCCAGTTGAGAAATGATTTGGATCTCAAACCAAACTTGGTTTGTAGGGAACCGTATCTCCAAATGCAAATTGGATTGGGTTTCCATGGAGAGTATGAGTTTTTTCCCAAATTCGGTATCTTCGAGACCAGGGATATCTTTCCAGATATTTGATTCGGAAGGTTTTTTAGATTCAACGAGCCGTCTTGCTTCTTCGTTTAGAAAGATGTAATTTCCTGCAACGTCGATGACGAATGCCGCATAATTTAACGATTTGAGTAATTTTTTGAAATAATCGGGCGTTAAATTGTGCCAATTTTTCTCAAGAAGTTGCTTTGCTTCAAAAAAGCTCTCATCATCCTTGAAAAAGCCTTTGATTTTTTTGAAGAAATCGTTCATAGGTGCAGGTATAACGAAAAGAAATCTAATATTATGATTCAAGTCAGCAATTTATCGAAATTTTATGGGGAAAAACGAGCCATCTCTGGGCTCAATTTTAAACTCGAACGAGGAGAAATCGTTGGACTTTTGGGTTTGAATGGGGCTGGAAAGACAACAACAATCCGGATTTTAACAGGTTTTCTTATTCCGAGCGCAGGTGATGCGAGTATTGATGGGAAGTCTATTTTTGATTTTCCATTGGAAGCCAAACAGAAGATAGGTTATCTTCCTGAAACCCCACCACTTTATGAAGATCTTTCAATCACTGACTATCTTGAGTTTGTAGGTCGGATTAAAAAAATTCCAGATGGCTCCATTGACTCTGAAATTCAAAAAGTCATAGAAAGAACAAATCTAAAAGAAGTATCAGAAAAATTAATTGGAACCTTGTCTCTTGGATACAGAAAGAGAGTAGGTATCGCTCAAGCGATTTTAGGCAATCCTGAAATAGTTATCATGGATGAGCCGATCTCAGGCTTGGATCCAAAACAAATTGTTGAGATTCGAAACCTAATCCGAAGTTTGGCGGGGGACCATACAGTCCTCATTTCAAGCCATATATTGAGTGAGATCTATAAAACCTGTGATAAATTTTTATTTATCCATAAGGGAACACTCAAACAAGAGCTAAGTTTAAATAAACTAGAAGAAGAAATGAATCGACTTGCTGGATGGGAAGTTGGTCTTTCAGGAAAGTCGACAGAAGAACTAAAAAACTTTTTACTTCAATTGAATCCCAATATGAATGTAACAGAGATTAGTTCAAGTAATGAGGAGTCCAGTTTCCTGGTCAAAACACCAGATGTGAAACTTTTTAAAGAATCCTTATTTTCTAATGCAATTTCAACTGGGATTCAGATTGAATCTCTAAAAAAGCAAGATGTATCTTTGGAACAGATTTTTATGGAGAAAATATGAATTGGCAAAGTGCAATATGGATCTATAAAAAAGAGCTCAAACTTTTTTTTGGTACTTTTATGGGCCCCTTAGTATTAGGAGGAACCGCTTTTCTCAATGCG
>JALOTI010000495.1 GCA_025457985.1 Leptospira sp. | reverse complement strand
GCAATCGAACAAAATACTTCAGATAAAATAGAACTAGAACACTTGCGAGGATATAGAGAACGAAGGAAAACCAATTCAATCCAGAAAGTCCTAGATATTTGTATACAGGTAGTGTAAGATAGGAAAAATAAGATGGATACTGAAAGTAACAATCCTCTGTAAGCATACCACCGCGAATCGAAATGGCCCAAGGATAATCGAAAGGAAAAAATTGAAACTCTGGGTCTAACCCTCTTCCTGGATAAAGACATTTGTGGTTTCCGAGTCCAAACTGACTATAGTTAGCTGTTTGATATAACTTAATTTGAGCATCGGATTGGATAAAAGGATACTCCTTTCCATCAAGCAGGATTCGTTTGTACGATAAGAACAGGGCACAAAGAAAGAATACAATAAAGGGTAAATTTTGTCTAAGTTTATTCCCAATTTGGCCCATAATACTACTTTAAAATCCTACCAATCCGATCAAATCGAACACTAAGTCGCCAAAGTCTATATTTTAATGTTCTTTCAATCCAACCAAATCTTGATTCTTCATCCCTATATCGGAAGTTATGCGACGAAAACACTTCACTCATATGACATCTAGATTCTAACTCAGCGCCTTCGTATCGTTCTGCGTATTCTGGACCTTTGGTTGCAAGTTCCAATCCATCTTTGTATTCACATGTAAAGTCTTTCCAGTCAATGGAAAAGTATATTATAAGCGCTTTACCAAGAATATCTTCTCGTTTTACAAACCCCCATGCTCTCGAATCGTGCGAGTCATCGCGGTTATCTCCCATGACCATATATTGACCTTCTGGAATTTGGCAACCTTTTGCAAAATCACAATATTCGAATATATGAGCCCTTCTATCATCTTCGTAACCTTCGATGATATAATGTTCGAATCCTGGTTTTTTTTCCACATAGAGAGCTCTTTGTGATGCATCCAAATTATCCAAATCCGAAAGTTCATTCCCGATCGGAACTTCTTTAGGTTCATAAGAGACAAACTCAGAAGCTCCACTTTCTTTGAATTCAAAAAATGCAAAATGTACTCTACCTCGGTCTTTGGTATCTAAGTACTTTCGGGTAATTCGAACCGTATCACCTGGAAGTCCGACCACTCTTTTAACAAATCGTTTTGCGAAGATACCTGTTCTAGATTCTTCTTGAGCCAAGGCAGTCGAAGGAGGGATAAAAGTTACAATATCTCCACGTTTAGGATCATCAATTCGAATCAGCTCTTTTTCCGTGAATGGCATGCGGAACGAATATCGCATTTTATTGACAAATAAAAAGTCGCCAATCTTCAGAGTGGGTATCATGGAACCCGAAGGTATATTATTTGCATCTAATATAGAAGACTTAAAAGCAAAAACCAATACGACGATGATTCCAAAAGAAAGTCCAGATGCAGTTTGGCTTTCTTTTTCTTTGGGTTTTTCTTCTTTGGAAGATTTCGATTTGAATATGGAGGATAACATTCCCATAGGATGAGGCTATGGAATTGGAATTTTCTGTCAAGAAAGGGGGAAAAAAAGGAAAGAAAAGACTTGTACTTATTTGGAATTCGACGATACCTTACTTGGAGAAAAGATCCTATGGAAGTCACCATCCAAACCTTACGTAAAACCCTGATCCAAATGAAGGAAAACTATGCTTTTTTGTCTTTAAAAACAGGGACAGAGACGGAGGACATGGGAGAAAAGGAAATTCGACTCTTGCAGAGAATCGCCGACGGAATTCTCCCGCTTACTGTGAAAATTGGTGGTCCAGAAGCACGTAACGATATCAGAATTTGCCAAAGTATTGGAGTTTCCGGAATTTCTGCTCCAATGATTGAGTCAGAATATGCATTTCGAAACTTTATGGGAACACTGAAAAACCTTCTCAGTAAAGCAGAATTCGATAATCTCCACAAAGCAATCAATTTAGAAACGATAACCGGATATAGAAATTTATTGGATATCTTTGACTCAAAAGTTTTTTCCGACTTAGACCAAGTAACAGCTGCAAGATCAGATTTAAGTGCTTCCATGGATAAAAAGCCAGATGATCCAGAGGTTACACGTATCTCAAAGAAGATCATACAAGAGGCAAAATCCCGTGGGAAAAAAACGTCTGTTGGTGGCACAATCACCAAAACAAATTTTGAACTAATCGCGAATGAAATAGAACCCAATTTCATTAACTCAAGACATGTAATGGTGGATACCAAAAGAGCCATGGAAGTCGGTGCCAGCGACATCGCTGAATGTATGTTGGTTTTTGAAATGGATCTTTATGATTTTTTCTCAAAACAATTTCCTGAGAAAGGTTACTACTACCGAAATCGTGTCGAGATCAATCGGGAAAGGATTGGAGAGCGTAAGGTACTGTACTTTATACGATAAGTGGTTTATTTTGCATTTGCATTCAGTTTAGTTACTTCTTTTTTATTTGTTTCTCCTAATTATTTGGTTGCCCCCTTTTCGAAGGGGGTGGTTCTTTTCTCCGCTTTTTTGTTTTTACTATCGTATTTTAAAGAACGAAAAAATAAATCAAA
>JALOTI010000494.1 GCA_025457985.1 Leptospira sp. | reverse complement strand
GAACCAAGAGATTCAGATATAACGATTTTACTACGTTCGCATACAGATAGAATCAGTATTGAACTTTCGTTGTCCGGAGAGTCCGTTGGTCGGCGCGGATATAGAA
The DNA here is from genome assembly GCA_025457985.1 of Leptospira sp. Lineage (GTDB taxonomy): Bacteria > Spirochaetota > Leptospiria > Leptospirales > Leptospiraceae > Leptospira_A. Next base: position 2,427 of record JALOTI010000494.1, on the reverse strand, counting down.
TTGAAGCTGGAACCGCACCTGTAAGAGAACCAATTGCCCAAGCAATGCTTTCGATGTCTGACTGGAAGGAAGGAACAACTCTGATTGATCCTATGTGCGGATCAGGAACCATCTTAATTGAAGCTGCGCTTCGGGAAAGATTGAATGGTGAAATCAATCGCTATCTATTTAATGATTCTAAGGTCTTTTCAAAACTATTTCCAACCTATATATTTTCGAAAGAAAAGGTCGAACCACCCAAAACACCTCATTTGTTTGGTTATGATATAGATTTGGAAGCCATTCGTATTGCAAAGGAAAACGCTTACGAAGCTGGTGTAGAAGATTTTATAAAATTTGAGGTGCTAGACGCACTCCAATTAAAAAATCAATTTGATAAAACCGGTCACATTGTAACAAACCCACCCTATGGTGAGCGGCTGGGCAAACCTATTGAGGACTTGAGGGAATTTTATTTCCAATTCGGAAGAGTCTTAAAAAATGAATTTCCAGGTTGGAAGTTTACTGTTCTCTGTGGTGATTTGTCCTTATTAGGGAAATTTGGTTTAAAAAGTTCAAAAGAATTAGTACTTCGACATGCCAATCTCAAGGCCAAAATTGTGGACTACGAACTAAAGAAAAGAACATGAAAGATGTTTTAGCACGAGTTTTCGAAATCACAAGAGATTCCCGCGATGGAATTCTTTTTTTGAAAGAATTTCAGTCTATTGCAAAAGAGTCCTTTGCCGTTTTATATGCTGATTCCGAGACCATCTTTGAAAGTTCAGAAGCTTTGTTTTCGGATCTCAAGATTCTCTATCAATTGGACTTATTCCCTCTCGTTGTCTTAGAAGAGGCAAGTTTTCAATATCTAAAGGCATTCTTCCCACTCGAACAAACTTCGGATGATTCCAAGAGAAGCCTAGGATTTTCCTATCAATTGGTGAACAGAAATGAATCACTTCACAAGGAAATGTTAGACTGTATTGGAGATAAAAAGATACCTATCCTACTTTGGGATGAATCCAAAGAAAAACTCACCAACATTCTTGGTCGATCTGTATCTATTTTAAAATCATCAAAAGTTATCTTTGTTTCCATTGATGGCCCCATACGTGATCCAGAAAGCAGTAAGGTTGTTTCCATTTTACAAACTCTTGAAACCTCCGAGAGATCAAACTCAGAACTTTTTTACGATATGGAACCAAAGAAAGGTTATACGGTTACAGATTCTCAAATGGAATTTGTTGAGGTTGCGAAAGATTTAGTTCGAGGTTCAAGTGACCCTAAATTTAACATAGTCCTTACTTCCCCTTTTACTTTGTTAACAGAACTTTTTACTGTAAAAGGAAGTGGAACTCTTGTAAAAAAGAAAAATAAAATCGAGAAACATACAAGTTTAGAAACCGTTTCCCTCGACCGTGTGTTTGACTTGATCGAAGATTCTTTTGGAAAAAAATTACACCCCCGCTTTAGAGCCACTCAATTTGACTTACTTTTTCTAGAAGAAAACTATCGCGCCTGCGCCTGGTTGAACAAAACAGAATACGGCTACTTACTTTCTAAATTTGCTGTCAATGGCTTTCTCCGTGGCGCAGGAGTTGGTAGAGATATATGGGATTTGATTTTGGATCACTGTCGACCACTCTTTTGGAGATCTAAGCCCGATAATACAATTAACAAATGGTATATTTCCGTCGCCGATGGGGTGTTTAAGGATTCCACATGGTATTACTTTTGGGTGGGACAAAGTATAGATGTTATCCCAAAATTGATCACTATTCTAAAAAATGAACCGGAAGACTTTGAGGCGAAACAGAGTTTATAATTTTTTAAATTACGAATACTATGAAACGGATTTTTTTATTTGATGGAAACTGTAGCTTCTGCAAAACTCTTGCGGCATCCTTGGAAAGAAATAGCAATGCATCCATTTCATTTGTCTCCTTTCGAAGTCTTACCGAAGAACAACTGAATCAAATTCACCCAAAATTAAACTTGGAAGTCTGTGAATCGGAAGTCCAGTATGTAGAAGATGGAGTTCGCTACCCCGGTTTTTTTGCTGTACGAGCCGTATTCTGGAAACATAAAACTTATAAGTTTGTGAATGTATTTTTATATTTGCCATTCATTCCTTTCATTGGTATGGCGGTTATGTATATTCTAAAAAGGTTTAAATCTAATATCTAAGTATCAAACTAAGTTCGTTTTATCTAAAGATCGATGTTTCGATACGAGTCAATCCTTCGTAAAAAAGTTTCCTAGCATCCAAAGCCATAGAATTCCCCTCAGCCACCATTTCTTGTTTCTTTGGAGTATCGGACATATTTTGTATTAAGTCAAACAGCGCAACTGATCCGCAGTGGAATCAGAGGCAGTCGACGACTCGATGTATAACGGTGAACTTGAATCTCATCAGCATAAAGTTGTAAACCAAGTTGATTGTTT
>JALOTI010000493.1 GCA_025457985.1 Leptospira sp. | reverse complement strand
GATTTAGAACCATTTGGGCAAACAAACCCTCCTATTAAATTATTTCTGAAATCTGTCTCCCCAGTTCATCTAACACCCCTCAGTGGAGGCAAACATGTTCGATTCAATTGTATAGGCTCAGGATCACTCAAATTTATGATTTGGAACAAAGGCCAGGAATTCCAACAACAAATGTCAAGTGTTGGGTCGTTTGATTTGGTAGGAAGTTTAGAAGAAAACTTTTATATGGGAAGAACCACTCTACAGTTTATAGTCGAGTGGTTTGGTCAGGCGGATTTAGTTGTTAGCTGAAAGGTAGATCAAATTCCCTTAGGCATTAACAAGTATCTTAGATTCATCCACATATACGGGAGTCCATCCAGTATTGTCCTTAAAGTATCGGACTGCCTTAATTCGTTTTTTTTCATCCAAAGTAAACCAATGATTCGTGTTAGCCGGAATGGAAATAAAATCTCCTGCACCCACATGAACCTCAAACTTCTCACCACCAATGATAAAACCGAATATTCCAGAACCATCGATGATATAACGAACTTCCTCATCAGTATGTATATGTAATTTATCAAACTTCGCTAACATGTCATTGATGCCAGGAACTTCATCGTGTAGGACGATTAGGTCTCTAGATAAGTAACCATGGTTCTTTTGCAGTTCTTCAAATCGATACTGCAATCCGGACAGTACTTGTTCCTTTTCATCATCACCCAATGACTTTTTGCCAAGTAGGTCTTTTAAGGAATCTGGAGCGGAATAAGACTCGTACAACAAACCCTTGGTAGAAAGAAACTCACGAACCTTTCCGGTTTCCTGAATAGAATTGCCTCTGTGAAGAATCGATGCCATATAAACCCTCGCTTTATAAACTAAGTTTTCCGCGCCAATCCGGGATTCAAGAAATAATCGCTATTTTGGATTTTTTTTCGCTATAACAGAAACCGACGTTTGGACGCTAGAGCAGAGACCCCGGCTGGAAGAAAATCCACCCGAATGCGAAGAAAAGGCATAGAAGACCCAAGACAAAAAATAGACTAGGGTTTTGTTCAATCTTTTCTCCCTTTAAGAGATCCGTAGGCTCCGTTTTCATATAGGCCTGAATTGTAATTTTCATATAATAGTAGAAGGCAACGCAGGAATTGGCAACTGCACCAAACAAGAGAATACGTTGGAACAAATCATCCGACTCGGCAATCTTCTGCAAAAGAAACAATTTTGTCCAGAAGCCGATCAACGGAGGAAAACCTGCGAAAGATAAAAATAAAATGGAAAGAGCAATCGAAGCCCATGGGAACTCTTGGCTGAGATTGGAAATCCCCGAAACAGTTATATGCATTTTTGACGTTTCTAAATAACTGATAACTGCAAAAACAGCGAGATTTAAAATCGCATAGACAAAAAGATAATACAATGCCTCTAGGTTTGCACCGCACGCGATTCCAGCAGTTACGTAACCTGCATGTGAAATCGATGAGTAAGCTAACATACGTTTGAGATTATCTTGTTTGAGGGCGATTATATTTCCCCATGTCATTGAAATGAGAGCAAGACTACCCATGAGATACTTCCATGTTTCTCCAAGTTTTCCAGCTGGAATATGGGTAAAAACAACCATAAGCAGTCCCATAGCGCTTACTTTCCCCGCACTCGCCATAAAACCAGTCAAACTGGTCTCACTGCCCTCATAAACGTCAGGCGTCCAAGAATGAAAAGGCACAAGTGCCGTTTTAAACGAAACACCAATTAAAAATAAACCAAAACCTAACTTTGCATAATTGGATTCGTAACCTTTTTGGAAAAGACCACGCAGGGCAACATCTAAATTAGTACTTCCTGAACCACCAAATAAAAATGCAATGCCAAGTAACATAAAACCCGAACTGAATGCACCGAGTAGAAAGTACTTCATGGAACTTTCCAAGGCTTGAACAGAGGTCCTAGTCATTCCAATTAGAACATAGAGTGAGAGTGATAAAATTTCTAATCCTACAAAAATAACAATTAGGTCGTATCCCGAGGTGAGGAACATCATTCCCGAAATACAAAATAAGAGAAGAGGAAAAAACTCAGGAAACAGAATACCCTTCTCTTCTAAAAACTTCGGTGCTACAAGCACAGTAAAGAGACCAGAGATAAGATAGATAGCACTCAACCAAACAGTCAGAGGACTTAAGGAAATCTGCGAAGAAAAATACCGACCATATCCTGGTGAACTTGTGGAATAGTAAAGAGCAAATATAGCCCCAACTAACCCGAGTAAAGACAATCCCCAAAGTAAAGTATAGTCATCTTTTTTTGGTAAAAGGAATTGTAGAATCAGGGAAACTAAAGCGAGTCCACAAAGGATTATCATAGGTGAGATCGCAAGTAAATCGTTAGATGAAGGAATATATGACATTGATGCCGTTGCATTTGCCTTGGCTGTAAATGGTTCTGTAAAAATTTCTCTTTTGGGTGAGGTCTCTGCTGGCATCAATGCTTCAATAACCGTCACATTGCGGCGGCAGAAAGAAAGTTAAATGGACGAAAAGAAACGCCAGCA
>JALOTI010000492.1 GCA_025457985.1 Leptospira sp. | reverse complement strand
ACACAAAAAAGCCCAAAAAGTTTTCTGAATAACCTTCTCAGGAATTCAGTTAATTTGAACAGCTGATAAACCTAATGAAAACCTTGTTATTGTGTGTCACTAATGAGATTGATTCTCACAAACAAGGACAGGTAATTATGACTACAATTGCATCACTACTCCGAGAAGGAACCGCCGAAAAGCACCGTGAGACCGAACAAGTGCCTTATATGAAGGCTATTTTTCGAGGTGGACTGGATCCCCAAACGTATACGAACCAATTGGTAAATCTTTTGCACGTTTACACTTTGATGGAGGCCCTGTTTACAAAGCACAAAGCAGATCCTATCGTATCACAAGTTTACTTTCCCGAGTTGTTTCGAGAAAAATCCTTAAGAGAAGATATTCAATTCTTTCAGACTAAGTTTGGTACAAAGGTAAACCAAGAAATCACACCAGCGACGCAAGCATACAAGTCACATATCCAAAAAATTGCGGACACTCAACCTTCCCTACTTGTGGCACAGTCATACGTTCGTTATTTGGGAGATCTTTCAGGAGGACAAATTATTAAAAAAATGATTCTCAAGAGTTTTGGTCTAACAGGTAGTGAAGGAACTGCTTTTTATGAGTTTCCAGATATTGCAGACCACAATGCCTTTAAGGGAATGTATAGAGAAAAAATGGATACCCTTCCCATGAACGAATCTGAAATTCAAAACCTTCTCTCCGAAGCAAAAATTACCTTTGACTTAAACAAACATCTCTTCCAAGAATTGGATTCAGATTTGAAACAAAATCTAGGAATTGAAAAGTATGAAGAATTATTCCAAAGAGGAAACTAAAATTTGAGTTTTCCCTACACCCTAGTCACTTTGGTTTTTTTATCCATGTTGCCGGTAACTATGATAGTACCGGTAGTGAAGGATGTCATCAAAGATCGACTTGCTGGCTCAAACTGGGACGTCGCTTTTTTCACAAGTATACCAATGCTTGGATCGTTCCTGTTTGCGCCTGTCGCAGGTATACTATCTGATAAATTACAAACTAGAAAGTATTTGATTAGTTTATTTTGTTTTATCGATGCAGGACTTTTTTACCTTTTAACAATTGTTACTGATCTTCAGTATTTCCTTTTAGTACGTTTTTTAGAAGGAGCTGCTCATATATTTATTATTGGGCTTCTTTTAAGCTCTGCCGCAGATAGAGAAAATGATCCGACAAACACGCGCTATTATGGAAAAGGTATACTTATGGGAATCACAGGTATGTTTTTGTCCTTAGGCGGTGCAGCAGGTATGCCTCTCGGGATACTCGGTGGAAAAAATCCGCTTGTCCCATTTTATGTGGGCTCAGGAATTCTTGTTTTCATCGGCATTTCAAGTTTAATTCTCTTAAAAGATAGAGGGATTCAAAAACACAAAGAATTTCACTGGCAGGATCTGAAACTTGCTTTTCTGAAAAACCCGTATCTCCTTGTTCCCTTTCTATTTAATTTTACAGATCGATTTACAGTTGGATTTATCATCTCGTCATTCAATATCCATCTACGCGAAACCTTACAATTCCATCCAGGTATGTTAGGTGTTTTTTTAGGGCTAGTTTTATTCCCAATGAGCTTACTTTCTTACCCTTCTTCTATCCTTTCCAGAAAAACTGGCGTGTTGCCTTTGGTATTGGTTGGGTCGGTTCTCTATGGAATTTTTTTAGGCTTAGCTGGAACTACAAATGACTTTTGGACTTTATTTGCGTTTCTCCTAATATGCGGAATCGGAGCGGGAGTGATGTTTGTTCCATCCATGATGTTAGCAAGTAAACTCTCCAGCCCAGGACTCACTGCCACAACTATGTCTGCATTTACAGGGATTGGTTCTTTTGGATTTATGTTAGGCCCTATTGTTTCTGTTCAGATGGCAGGGCTATTCAATTCTACTTTGCCAAAAGAATATAGTTTTTCTGCTTTAAGTTTTTTCTTTGGATTTTTAGAAATCGGTCTGGTTTGTTTGACAATTCCTTTTTTCAAAAAAATCAATGAAAAATTGAATCGAATTAAAGAAGATCGCGAGAAGATATCACTTGCCAACCCAAGTCCGATTGTCTAAGCTTCAAAGGAAACATTTTTCATTGAGGTATCCCTTGAAACGTTCCATTCTTTTTTTATCCCTGAGCATAGTGCTTTCTATGTTCGTTATGTGTTCTTCCCCTAACAAAGTTCCTGCGGGTAGTGAACGAGTTCATCCACATACAGCTCTTCGTAAGCTAGAAATTGATATGATTAAAGTTGGCGATGGATTGGTTAAGGTAGAGGCTGTACTCGGAAAACCAACGGAAAAGTCCTCCGATCCTAATGGAACGGTTATGACATGGTATTTGGCGGAAGACAGAGATGTTCCAGAACAGTATTATACACTCAAGGAAACTCCCGCAGCAAACGAAATTGCACAATTCAAGTTTGTAAAACTCGTTTTTGATCCAAAAAACAAAATCGTATCTAAGGATTTTAAACTTTAAACAGTCTGTTGCTTGAGGGTTGACGTCCTGATTCCGAGAGAATCATTCT
>JALOTI010000491.1 GCA_025457985.1 Leptospira sp. | reverse complement strand
CATTCACAAAAGCCACGGGATTTCTCTTTTTCAGCGTTGCCTTTTGTGTGATTTGCAACTGCACTATAAGTTTGGTGGCAAGAAGGAGCCGAAACGAACGTCTCCTTTTGGCAATCAGATAGAAGAGAGGATTTGCAACCCAAATAGAAGGCAAATACCACCAATAATCCGAATGTGAACCTTCTCTTCATACTCATTAGACTCTACAACCATAAACGAATGAGGACAAGCTATTTTTTTTTGCGCGAAAAGGAAACCTAAAACAGATTAGAAAGGCCCTTACCTGCTACTATAAACGTTCCAATCGTTGATCCAATTTGTGGCAAAAACAACACAAGAAATATATGAATCACTCTATTTTTCCAAAGTCCCGCAATTGTCTCCGAATCCTCAGCAATCCGTTCAAAATCTTCAACTAGAGGTTTTCGTAAATATGATTCTGAGAGTGCACTCACCCAACCCGCCTTAAAAATTGGGATAAAGGTTCCAATAGGTGCAGTAACAAAAGCCAAAAGAATCGAAATGGGATGGGCCCAGGCAATCAGGGCACCCAGTGCAGCTAAGCCACCTTTAATTGTGATAAGCTTATAAACTAGATCAAGTCCCGCATCTCCTCCTTGGCTTAAGGTCGTATAACCGATCAAAGCGGCAAAAAAAACGGGATAGATCAATATACTCAACCGACTCCACCATGTAACAACAGGAAGGACATCAAGATTTGAAATGTCATTTTCTTTCTGTATATGTTTAGAAATACCTGCGAGGTGACCTGCTCCAACAACTGCGACGATGGCCTTGGACTTTGGATTTGATTCAGCTACTCTTCGAATCTTTTCTGCTAAGTAGATATCTCGTTCGTCAATAATCACATTTTTAATGGATTCGTATTTTTTTGGAATTTGAGAAAATAAATCGTTTAAGATATCATCTGATTTTAATTCTTCTATCTTTTCCTCACTTACATCCTCACGAATAAGCATTGATGTCAAGAGAGCAGAAAATAGATACATCTTTGAGAAAAACCCAACATTTCCCCAAGATCTCTTGAGTGTAGTTTGTATTTCTCGATCTACAGGGATAACAGGAGTTTTGGATTTTTTTCCAATTTCCAATGCCTTTCGCATTTCGTCACCTGGACGAATATCTTTGGTTCCAATTTTTTTTTGAAACGATGAGAGTATTAGACTAGAAAGAAGAAGCCACATCTTTTTTTCTTTGAACACTTTAAAAATATCCAGCTTCTTCAAATAATCAGGATCTTCTACAGACTTAATTCTTGATTCACATAACTCAATGCAGATGGCATCAGGTTTGACAGATTCGATTAATCTCTCCACTTCCAAGACACTTTGTTTGGAAACATGTGCTGTCCCTAAAATATGTATCTCTGTTTGACCAATTTTATGGAGCAGAAATGGCTCATTGGTTTTATAATCTTTTTTGGTTGTTTTTCTGGGTGGGGTTGATTTTTTGATTGAAGGCATAAAGCAAAGATACTATCTCTATAACCTAAGTATCGCATCCACACGATAGAAACAAGAAAAATGTCTTTAAAGCAAAAAATCATTAACGTTGGAATTGCCGACATCCAGGTGGGAAGAGATACAGAAGTGCTTCGTACGACTCTCGGCTCTTGTATCGGAATAGTTTTGTATGACTCTGAAAGGAAAATTGGTGCCATATCCCATATCATGCTAGCAAAGGATCCCACCGGAAAGGATAGCATTAAATTCCCTCATAAGTATGGGGAAACCGCACTTCCAATCTTGATTAAAATGATGCAAGATGCCGGTTCCCAGATTGGTCAGTTTGCATGCAGGATGTTCGGTGGGGCATCCATGTTTAAAGGGATCAATTCTCAATTTTTGCAAAATATTGGAGAACAAAATATAGCCATTGTTCGAAAATTTATGGAAGAAAAAAAGATTCCAATCATAGTCGAAGATGTCTCGGGCAATGAGGGAAGAACCATCAGTCTTTACTGTGATGATGGAAGAGTGTTATTAAAAAAAGCTGGTATGGAAAAATACCTATATAAGGTGCGTTAGGCGATTATGCTAAAATCAAAAGTAGATGAAGTTTTAAAAGACATCAATAAACTGCCTGCCATCTCATCTGTTGTGAGTAAGGTTCTTGAAAAATTGCAAAAACCTGATGTTAATATAACAGATTTAGCAGCAGAGATATCAAAAGATCCCGCAATTACTGCCTCCGTGATTAAATTATCAAATTCTGCTTACTACCGAGCCAGTAAACCCGTGCGAACCGTACATGAGGCATTGATGACACTGGGAACCAAAACAGTGAAGGAAATTGTGCTTCTTACGGCGGCCAAAGGGATACTCTCTCAAGACTTGAGTAGCTACCAGCTGGAAGCCGCACAACTTTGGACTTCCAGTTTACTTGTCGCAGAACTTTCCAGCAAGATTGTCCTTCATAAAAAATTGAAAATAGACAAGGACCTTGCATTTACTTCGGGTTTGTTGTGTAATGTGGGGAAAATTGTTTTGGCACAGTTCTTTTCACCGGTTATGATGCAAA
>JALOTI010000035.1 GCA_025457985.1 Leptospira sp. | reverse complement strand
GCCACTTCTAACGTTTTGATATCAGAATCCCCTTTTACCATGGGTTCCGCATCACCCTTTATACAATTGATGAAATGTTCATGTTCTTGTTTCAAAGGATTGTCTTTGTGGACAAATATTTTTTCTACTATGGATTCCTGTCTATACTTGATCTCTCCAGAACCAAGCTGAGTTGTAGAACTTGCTTGTCTATGGAGTTCAATCTCTTGGTTTGTGAAGTCCAAAAATACATATGAGTCTTTTTGCGAAATATTAAGTGTTCGAATTTTTGCCTGGGAAGCGCGAGATGCATTCAAGGACGCAACACAGCCGTTTTTAAACTTCAAAACCACACTCGCAATATCTTCATGATTTGAAACGATAGAAGAGCCGACAGCCTTCACTTCGATGACTTCGGATTTAACAAGGTTTAGAACAATGTCAATATCATGAATCATCATATCTAGAACAACACCGACATCACTAATACGCGAATTGTATGGTGCAATCCGTCGCGATTCAATGAGTAATGGATGTTCTGCGATCTTACCTAACTCCAGAACAGCACCATTAAATCGTTCCACATGTCCTACTTGCAAAATCAATTTGTTTTTGTTTGCAATTTCAACCAATTCTTTTGCTTCTTCGACTGTTTGGGATATGGGCTTTTCTACTAAAACATGCTTTTTTTCGGTGAGCGCTTGTTTTGCGATACGATGGTGCAAGAAGGTCGGCGCGGCTATCACCACAGCATCAATTTCACTTAGCAATTCTTCAACAGTTGCAAACGCTTTCGTTTTATGTTTTTCCGCAATCAAACTGGCGCGTTCTACACTGGCATCGTAAATGCCAACGAGTTCTGCATCACTGAGCATTTTTGCTACATTTACATGGTACTGGCCCATATGACCGGTACCGATAACTCCAAGTCGGATCTTTTTATCCATATATGGGCTCAATGATTTTGAGGTTTATTGGAAAAACAACTTCGATTTTCCACCACTACCCACCTTTTCGCCAGATTCCCGGGCAAATTCTTCGAGGAGCTCCTTTTGCTTTTTAGAGAGTTTTTTAGGGATTTCTACCTTAATGATCACATGCTGGTCGCCTTTTCCATAAGATCCAAGATAAGGTATTCCGTGACCTTTGAGACGGAAGATCTGACCCGATTCCGTTCCCTCTGGAATCTTCAATTGGATGGTCTTTCCATCGATCGAAGGGACTTCAATTTCCCCGCCAAGGCAAGCCATTGCAAGCGATACAGATTTTTGAACGATGAGGTCGTTTCCTTGTCGTTCAAAGACTGGGTGGCGTTTGATATGAGTCACAACATAAAGGTCGCCACTTGGACCGCCATTCGGACCGGATTCCCCTTCACCAGATACTTTCAGTCTGCTTCCAGACTCTACACCTGCAGGGATTTTAATATGAATTGTTCGTCTTTTCTCTGTTAAACCCTCTCCCTTACAAGTTTTGCATGGGTTGGTAATAATTTTGCCCTTGCCTTTGCAACGTGGGCATGTTGTGGTTACGCTGAAAAAACCTTGGGTTCGTCGAACCTGTCCGGTTCCACTGCAATCAGGACATACTGTCGGCGAACTACCTTTTGCTGCACCCGTACCCGAACAATCTGTACAGGTTTCCAATCTTGGAATTTCAATTTTATATTCTTTCCCAAGAGCTGCATCTTCTAAACTTACTTCTAAATTATAACGTAGGTCTGATCCTCGATTGGAACCAGACCTTCCTCTTCCGCCTCGGCCACCACCAGCACCGCCTCCGAAAAATTCACTAAAGATATCACCAAAATCTCCAAATATATCAGAGAAATCAGTGTAAGCACCCTGACCAAAACCTTGGCCTCCCGCTCCAACTCCTGCCTTTCCGAACTGATCGTACGCTGCTCTTTTTTGTGGATCACGTAAAACTTCGTAGGCCTCAGTTGCCTCTTTAAATTTTTCTTCAGCTTCTTTATCACCCTTATTTTTGTCAGGGTGATATTTTATGGCTAATTTTCGATAGGCGCTTTTGATTTCATCATCAGAGGCGCCTTTCGCAACGCCTAATACTTCGTAGTAACCGCGGTCGCTCATTTTTTATCTTCGTCCACTACTGTATAATCAGCATCGACAACCTTTTCTCCGCCTGCAGATCCGTTAGATTGAGCTCCTGCGTTAGCATTTGCTCCTGCTTCTGGACCCGGTGCTCCCGCACCAGCTTGTGAATAGATTTTTTGTCCTATCTGCATTGCCACTTGTTGGATTGAATCACGAGCCGCTTTCATTCTTTCCACATCTGCGGATTCCATAGCCTCACGGCCACGTTTGATTTCATCCTGTGCTCTCTGCTTTTCAGACTCATCTAGTTTGTCTGCGGACTCAGTAATTGTTTTTTCCAATTGGTAGACGATCGATTCGAGTTCATTTTTAGTTTCAGCGGCTTCGCGTGCTTTTTTATCTTCTTCTGCATGCGCTTCTGCATCTTTAACCATCTTTTTGATTTCTTCTTCCGAAAGTCCAGAAGAGGATTCAATTCGAATCTTTTGTTCTTTACCAGTTCCCAAATCTTTTGCCGATACATGCACGATACCATTTGCATCGATATCAAATGTAACTTCAATTTGTGGAACCCCTCTTGGAGCTGGTGGAATACCAACTAGATCAAAACGACCTAAAGTTCTATTGGCATTTGCAATCTCTCTTTCCCCTTGAAGAACATGAACCGAAACAGTTGTTTGGTTATCCGCAGCTGTGGAGAACACTTGAGACTTTCTCGTAGGAATTGTTGTATTCCTTTCGATGAGTTTAGTCATCACTCCACCAAGCGTTTCAATTCCAAGAGATAGAGGAGTTACATCAAGTAACAAGACATCAGTTACATCACCCGCAAGAACCCCACCTTGGATTGCAGCACCAACAGCTACCACTTCGTCAGGGTTTACGGATTTGTTAGGCTCTCTTCCAAAGATCTCTTTCACTAGGGCTTGGACAGCAGGGATTCGAGTTGAACCACCGACCAAAATCACTTCGTCAATTTCCGAAGCAGAAAGACCTGCGTCTTTTAATGCGTTGATACAAGGAATACGAGTTCTTTCCACGAGTGACTTAGTAATATCGTCAAATTTTGCTCGAGTGAGTGTCATATCCAAGTGCTTTGGACCAGATGCGTCTGCCGTGATAAACGGTAGGTTGATTTGAGTAGTAGCTGTTCCAGAAAGTTCAATTTTTGCTTTCTCGGCCGCCTCTTTCAATCTCTGAACCGTGTTTTTATCTTGGGAAATATCGATTCCAGTTTGTTTTTTAAACTCATCGATCATCCACTGCATCACTACGTTATCAAAGTCGTCCCCACCAAGGTGAGTGTCACCATTTGTAGATTTTACTTCAAAAACTCCATCGCCAAGCTCTAGTATAGAAACGTCAAATGTTCCACCACCTAAGTCGTATACGGCGATCTTTGCATTGGATTTTTTCTTATCAAAACCATAAGCAAGTGCTGCCGCAGTCGGTTCATTGATGATACGTTCTACTTCTAAACCTGCAATTCGACCGGCATCTTTCGTTGCTTGTCTTTGTTCGTCGTTAAAGTAAGCAGGAACTGTCACAACAGCCTTCTTTACTTCATGACCCAAAAAGTCTTCCGCAGTCTGTTTCATTTTGATGAGAACACGTGCCGCAATTTCTTGTGGAGTGAATTCACCTGCAACAGTTTCAAACTTTACACCGTCGTTTCCTGCACGAATCACTTTATAAGAAACCATCTTTGCTTCGTCACCAGCTTCATTGAATCTTCGTCCAATGAAACGTTTCGCTGAACGAATTGTATTCACTGCATTGGTAATGGCCTGATTTTTTGCAAACTGACCAACAATGGTTTCCCCTTTTGTCGTATATGCTACGATTGATGGTGTTGTCCTTGCACCTTCAGAGTTTTGGATAACAACAGGATCGCCTCCTTCCATCACAGCCACACACGAGTTAGTGGTTCCTAAATCGATACCGATAATTTTTTCTTTTGCCATAACCAGCTCCTTCTTATTCTCTTATTTTAACTTTGTGGTTTTCCCACTTTTACACGCGCAGGGCGGATAGAATGTTTGTGCTCTCCATCTTCATGGTAATAACCAGGTTGGTAGGTTTCCACAACAGTCTCTTCCGTATATTCTGCACTTTCCTCGGAAGCAATTGCTTCCATAATCATTGGGTCAAATGGTTGGCCTTTTGGATCCAATCGTTTGATCCCTTCTCGTTCCAAAACTGAAATCAATTCCTTTTGGACCATTAAAACTCCGTCTACAAAAGCTGTAACCTCTGGAGTAGGATTCGGAACAATGGATACTCTTTCCAAGTTGTCCAAAGCACTGAGAAGTCCTTCCGCAAACTTTTTAATCGACTCCTTTCGAGCGTTTAACAAGTCCATTGCGGTGCGTCTTTTGTAGTTTTGAAATTCTGCTCTTTCTCGCAACCATGAGTCTTTTAATGTCTCAATTTCCTTTTTAGCAGATTCTAATTCTTGTTCCAAACCACTTGAGGCTTGCTGGGTACCTTCTTCCGAAACTTTCTGTCCATTTGCATTTTCATTATTTTCGGAATGAGCTTCATTCACAGCTTCACCCTTTTCGTTTTCAATTGTCTGGTTGGTATCCTCAGCCATTTCGCCTCCTATCTACTCAATTTTGTTATCATTTCAGAAACTAATTTTGAAGTGAATTCTATCAAAGGCAGAGCCTTATTATAATTCATTCTTTGTGGACCTATGATTCCCATAGACCCAATTCTTTTTTCGCCCATTCGGTAATTAGTTGTTATAATGGTTACACCACCTAACCTTGCATCACCATCTTTTCCGATGATGGTATAAACTCCATCCATCGGTATATAACTACTGAAAAACTCTTTTAAAAATTGTTTTTCATCAAAGAGATGGAGAATATTTTCGAGTTGTTCTTCTTCATCTCTAAAATTTTCATAGAGGTTTTTTAAACCATCTATGTAAAGATTATCAACCGTCTGTGTATCGGCCCCCATAGCACGTGCTATAGAAGGAGCAAACGATGCAAACGCTTCCGGCCCTTCTTTCTTTAACATCAATTGTGGGATGATGTTGCTTTTAATTTCATGAACATCAAATCCCATCGCGTTTTCATTTAGATACCGCGAAATTTGATAGAGCGCCTCTTGTGAGATATGAAAATCAAAGAAAATATTTCGGTTTAGAACCGTTCCTGATCTCATCACAAGAATCATAAGAACTTCACCACCATTTACATGGATAAGTTCTATATGTTTAAGTGTGTCTAAAGAACCTTCAGGTCCAAGAACCACACTAGCTGATTGGGAAAGGCTAGCCAAAACCTTTGAGGTTGCGACCAGAACTTGATCCAATCGAAACTGCATCCGAAGATACTCTTCCTGGATTCTTTGTTTTTCACGAAGAGTTAATTCAAACAGGGTAACCAGACTATCGACATACACTCGATACCCTCGTTCGGTAGGAACTCGGCCTCCCGAAGTATGGCGAGCAACTACAAACCCCATTTCCTCGAGCTCAGCAAGAGAAGCGCGAATGGTGGCTGGCGAAAGACCGATCTCATACTTCTCCGAGAGAGTTTTGGAACCAACGGGTTTGTTGTCCGATACAAACTCTTCAACCAGGGCTTTCAATATCGCTCTATGTCTAGGAGAGAGATCCATTTTCCTTCTAGCACTTCCTTTAGCACTCTGATCATTAGAGTGCTAATCTAAGTAAAAAGTTTAGGAAATAGGCCAATTTTCGTCAAGCATGTACGAAAAAATGCGATGGTTTTTTAGCAGTTAACGAAGCCAACTGCTAAAATTTCGGAGTTCTAGATAGGGTAGACTTGGATTCTGTTCCTTCCACTATTCTTTGCTTGGTAGAGCGCAATGTCCGCAAGCTTTAACGCCTCTTCAGGCTTTTGAATTGGATGGACTTTGGTAAAACCGATACTGACCGTTATATTGAGATAAAAATTATCAAAAATAAAGAAACGGTGGGCTTCCACGGATTCCCGCAAGCGATCGAGAACAATGGATGCTCCCTCAGTTGTTGTGTCAGGAAGGATACAGCCAAATTCCTCACCGCCGAGTCGTCCTACAGTATCCTCCTCCCGTAGGCAGTCTACGAAGATATTGGACATCTTTTTAAGCACGAGATCCCCTATATCATGTCCGTAGGTATCGTTGATCAGTTTGAAATGATCTATATCGAGAACAGCCAACACAGAATCACGATTGCGTCTCTTTACCGTAGCCACAGTTTTTTGGAGAGTATCAGAAAACGAACGGCGATTGGGAAGTAAGGTCAACTCATCCATATAGGCGAGTTTTTTCAAACTGTTGATTAGAATATTCTTTTGTTCCTCTAGCCTTCGTCGTTCACGAACGTCTCTGAGAATCGCGGCATATAACACTTGGTCTTCGGAATGGATCTCAAAGGCTCGAATTTCTACAGGAACAAATCCACCTTTTTTAGTAACCAATTCCAATTCTTTCAAAAAACCGGCAACATATGGACCCTCATCGGCGGCTGATAGGTAAGATTCAATTGTGATTTGTTCTCCTTTGTCGAGAGGAGGAAACAAATTAGAAAAAGAAGATCCAATTAACTCGTCCGATGAGAAGCCACTTAATTGGTGTAATGCATTATTACTAAACCGGATCGTGCTGTCTTTATCTAAAACAACGATAGCATCTATCGAACGTGCAACGATCTCCTTTGCAAATCGATCGTTTGAAATTTCACTCATGACCCCAGATTTCACCATATCCTTTTTCACTTCTAAACGAGTCTCGCCACTTGTGGAGGTGACGAAAATTTATCTCAGGCTGGTTCTTTCGGAATTCTGCTTTAGGCAATTTCCTAAGTGGCTTTTGAGATAGACTCTGATACCAATAAGCAACAGATACTAAATCTAAGGTCAAGGAATTTGCGTGACCATGCTCAAGTAGAAAAAGGAAATTTTTTTCGAAACGAATGGGCGATTCCAACCAAAACCTGTAAAGATGTGTGCGTCCAAGCCAGCCTACAGAGTCGGATACTCGCGGAGATCCAAAATAAGGATGCATAAACACCTCTTTCGGGGACCAAGCTGTGTTGAATACATCTTCGGTTCCTGTTCCACGTAGAGAAGGTGAAATTCTATTTCCATCTATAAAGATCAAATCGTCTCCTTCACCATACCAAAGTGGAGTCGGTGAATCAATATACAAATTGAGACCAATAAAATGCCCTTTTCCTTCGGTTTCCAAGACTAAATAGTGGTCTTCCCATTTGAGAGGGTTTTTATCAGTTTCACCTAGCAGAGCCCACTCATTTTCCCGTTTATCCTTTGTTTTTGGGTACGTGATTTGTCTATTCCAAAAGGCATGGAAGCGCAAATCCGTCGGTGGTGGTTCCTTCCATTCTTCATAGTCCACGTAAAAATAAAAATTAGGGATGTCTTCGGTGGATTCATTTTCAATTTCTATTTTTGCACCTTTGGAAAAAGGCATCGCAAAATACGAATTCATCGACTTTCCTTTTTTGGGTGCAGCTACTAACAAACTTGAATTGAGTAAATACTCCTCTCCCCAGCCCTGCCCAAAAAATTCACCTAATGGAACTTCGACGGAAGGATTATTTTCTCCATCCCAATAAAAACGTATGACCGTGTTCTTTCGAACCATAGGGTCTTTACTTGCTAATGTCATCCAAATATGTTTGATAATTCCAGAACCTTTGATCTCAGCGATTGGAATCGTTTTCCCTTTCGGAATTTTTACGAAATCATCATTGCCGTGGGTGGTATCATAACTCGAAATCCTTCGGGATTTGTAGTTTTTTTCCATCCAGATTGGAGTTTCGAAATCATGGGGAAAAATCTCGTATGAATTTAAAACACCGATCAGTAGTAGACAAAAACAAAATTTTCTAAAAAGGTTTGGTCCGAAAATCTGAAATGTACAGAATCTTAAGTCTTTTCCTTTCATAAATTTCAACTCGGCTTTTTCTTCCATCTAACAAAACCTAAAAAGATCAGAGAACTAACCAGTGCTTGTAAAAGAACTTCCAAAACTACTAAACTATGGATTTCTAAAGTTACTTGCGGAATCATAAACACCAATCCCTCCAAAGTCCCAACAGCAGGAGAAATCGCAGCAAAACCTCCCAGAATCACACGCATCCAAACGAGGATCATGAATTGTTTTGTATAGGATTGTTTGGCAAAAAAATCCCAAATGAACCAAAGGAAAACGGATATTAAAAATGCCTGGAGGAGGAGTGCCGGTAAAAGAAATTGCATGGCATGAGTCCAAACCTCGCCTGATTCTTCTGTAATTAAGAATTCAGGAAAAACAGCACTCTCACCTTCATAAAATTGCTTCATTACAAATTGGAAAAAAGGAATCGAAACAAGTAGATAGGCAGCAATATGACTCAAAATAAATTGAATTGTGATTTTAATCTTCGTATTCATGCTAATGTTGTCCTAAGTAGGCCCTTCGTCACACCTTACCATGATAAAAACAGAACTCAAGGCAAAACTGCAACGAACATTTCCGAAGGCAAAGACCGTCGGTTCGGGAAGATTATTCACCCGTCAGCTTAGCAACCTTGTAGATGCGGCACTGATCCAACTTTTCCAAGAATTGGAATTAGAATCTCCCATTGCGGACCATCTTTCGCTACTTGCTGTGGGAGGATATGGAAGGAGAGAATTAGCCCCTTATTCGGATATTGATATTTTATATCTACATGACGGAAAAATTCCAGAAAAACGTTTAACTCAGATTATTTCGAAAATCAATACCTTTCTGTATAATAACGGTAAAGAAGTTGGACATTCCTGTCGTACAATCAAAGAATCATTTAGATATTTAGATCAAATTGAAACTTTTCATGCTGTTTTAGATGTACGATTTTTGGTAGGCTCATTTCCTTTATTCCAAAAATACAAATCTGAATTCCTTGGAAAAATATCTCCTGCAAGAATTAAAGAATTCAATCAATGGAAACTCTCCTATTTACGTGAAAGAATCATAAACTCTTATAATCCAATCTTACTCTCAGAACCAAATATCAAAAATGATCCGTTAGGACTTCGAGATATACAACAAATGTATTGGATCGAAAAAACGGATCCTCTTCACGATAGCATTGACGGTGGGATATTTGACTTCTATCTAATCGGTGACAGTTTAGATCTGCTTTCTGCTTACGACTTCCTTCTTCTCACTCGATCTGCTCTTCACATTGTTAGTGGAAGAAAAAATGATCGGTTGGATTTGGAATTCCAACCAGAAGTTGCTGAATTCTTAGGATACGGACCAAAAACAGAAATCAAATCCATTGAAGCCTTTATGAGCAGATTTTATAAAGCTCAGAAGGATGTATATTTTTACATAGGCACCTATTTAGATGAAAAATCTAAAACACCAAGACATAATTTAAAAAAGGATCTCTCAAATCCGGACAGTTTGTACGATGATATCATGGATTTTTTTAGCGAATGCCAAAAATCCGAAGAAGAACCTTCTCGGATTTCATTAAATGAAATTAGGCTAGCATCGCATTTTATCGATGATGATTTTAAAAACCAAAAATCGGTAATCGATAGATTTTTGGAAATGTTAAAGTACAAAAAGCGGATTGGCCATAGTTTGACTTTGATGCACGAATGTAATATTCTTGGTAAATTGATACCTGAATTTGGGGCATGTACAAATTTTCCACTTTTCAGCTACCACCACCAGTAT
>JALOTI010000034.1 GCA_025457985.1 Leptospira sp. | reverse complement strand
TTCAAAAAGAACAAGATGCTATTGAAGTGTCACTCCCTGGTGTATCGAACTCAGCTGCGATTCTCGAAATTTTGCAAAATACGGAGACAGTCGAATACCGTTTGGAAGAACCAAGTCCTTTTAATTACCGAAATTTAATTTTGGAAAATGAACGAAGATGGATGGAACAGAACAAACGTGAAGAGACAGATATCTTCAAATACCAAGAAATCGTTAAAAACAAATATGGAAAAAAAGCTCAGGATGATTTTTTAGAATCCCTTGAGAAAAAATACAATATCCCAAAAGACTTTAAAGTGTATGCACTTTGGGCTCGTGGAAATTCGCAAAAATCTGCATTACTACCAAGAAGTTTTGTTGTGCTTGAGAGGAAAATTGCGCTTTCCGGAAACGATATGACTAACGCACAACCGTCCTACAATAGCAACAGTTACGGGTGGATGGTGAGTTTTACTTTAACTCCTAACGGTGCCGAGAAATTTTTTGACCTCACTTCGCAAAACCGTGGTCGCAATTTAGCGATTGTTTGGGGTGATAAAGTGATTTCCAATCCAGTTATCAATGATCCGATTGCGGGTGGAAGAGCCGAAATCTCTGGAAGTTTTTCAGAACAAGAAGCTGTCCGTTTGGCAAATGTGATTTCTGAAGGAGCCCTTCCGATTCCACTTTCTGTTTTAGAGATGCGTTTCGTCGGTCCAACTCTTGGAATCGAATCCATTGAAGTAGGTGTTAAAGCAGTAGTTATCGGGTTTATGCTCGTTATGCTCTATATGATTCTCTACTACCGTTTGGGAGGGTTTATAGCCGATATTTCCCTAATTGCAAATATCATTATTCTCGCTGCATTACTATCTCTCATGGATTATACTCTAACTCTTCAAGGTTTTGCTGGTGTTATTTTGACAGTGGGTATGGCGGTTGACGCGAACGTCATTATTTATGAGCGGATTCGTGAGGAATTGGATGCTGGCAATGCATTGTCTATCTCAGTTACTCGAGGTTTTGAAAATGCTTTCTGGACAATTATGGATGCGAACGTCACAACTTTGATTGCGGGAATTTTAATGATTCGGTTGGGTAACGGACCAATCAAAGGGTTTGCAATTACACTTTGTTGGGGAATTGTGACAACACTTTTTACCTCTCTCTTTCTCTCCCGTCTGTTTATGGAGCTCCTCGTAAACCGAACAGGTGTTCATTCACTTAACTTACGACCTTTCTTTATGAAAAAATCTGAGAATACCCATGGATAAAAATATAAATTTTACAAAATACAAATACTTCACTATTTCTGTTTCGGTGATACTTATCCTTATTGGGTTTGGTGTTACTTTTTTTAAATATGGTGGATTTGCGCACTCATTGGATTTTAACGGTGGCTTACGATCCGTCGTTGAACTTCCATTAGATAAGTCTAGAACCGATTTAGAATCTTATTTCAAGAAAAATAATATCGAGGCTGTGGTAATCCTTCTTGAGAAAGAAAAGAACATCTACCAGTTGGATATCGGGTTGGGATCTATCCCACAAATACAGTCCATTTTCAATTCAATTGAAAGAGATCCAAAAGATCTAGTGACTTCTGATATTGACAGATTGGTTTTGATTTTAAGGAATGCATTCAATCTTTCTAAAGACAAAATACTTTCCGCAGACCAAGTGGGCGCAGTAGTTGGTGGTGAACTTGCCGAGGTGGGAGTGACTTTATTACTTTCTACTTTGGCGATTATCTTGGGATATCTAAGTCTTCGCTCTCAGTTTAAGTTTGCCCTTGCTTCCAGTATTGCACTTGTTCATGATATCTTGTTTACGGTTGCCATGATTGGATTTTTTCAAATCAAACCGAGTGTTCCCATTATTGCAGCGCTCCTCACACTACTTGGATACTCGATCAATGATAAAATTGTCGTTTTCGATAGGATCAGGGAAAACTCACATGGTAAAGACAATTTAGCTAATACGAATGTTATCAATGTTTCGATCACTCAAACTTTGGGAAGAACAATAAATACTTCCTTTACCACAATGATTTCGGTTGTAGCCATCATTGTGGGAGGGGCGGTTGAGCTCTATGACTTCGCTTTTGTTCTTTTATTTGGTGTAATTATTGGGACTTATTCTTCCATATATATTGCTGCTCCTATTTCCGAAATTTACGACTTGATTCGTAAAAAACGAAAACTCGTTTAACGAGAATTAACTAACAGTGGAGGAAATCCAAAAGGTCTATTCTCTCCATAAAAAATTAGGGTTTTTGGCTTTGGGTAAAACTGGGCCAAATCCCCCTGTATCCGCCATTCTCCAAAATGAGATGTATGAAATCATTGCATCCGCACACACACAGCTTTATGGTCAAAACCATGCAGAGCGCGAGTTGTACAGCCGTTCGCCGGAACTTAGTGGTGGGAAACTCTCTGTTAGTTTAGAGCCTTGTACACATTTTGGAAGGACACCACCCTGCAGAGATCTGGTACTTGAGAAAAGACCTAACCAGGTTTTGGTTGGTTGGAAAGATCCAAATCCTTTGGTGCAATCTGGTGACTGGCAAATGTACCAAGATAAGGGAATTTTCATAAAACTCGATCCGGTTTTATCTAAAATCAGTTTGCCCTTTCTTCAAGGCTTCTTGAAACGAATGCAAAAGAAAAAACCTTGGGTGATCTTAAAGTCAGCAACCACCAAAGAAGGATATCATAGTGAACTTCCTAAAAATCGCTCCAAGATAAATAGTTTTGGTTCCGATGTTTTTTTGCAAGTTCTTCGGGCAAAGGTAGATGCAGTCTGTGTTGGACCTGGTACCGTGGCAACCGATGCCCCTGGTCTTGACTTTAGATTATCCGATGATGATTGGGATCGGAGAGGGGATGTGACCTTGGTTCACAAAACACCTAAGTTCTATGATGCGGCGGGAGGTCTATTACATGAATTACTTTCGATTGATACAGAGATTTTTTCTATTCACAAACAAGATTTAGAATTATACCAACCTCGTCGCGTATTCTTTTTACCAAAGGAAGATTCAATTCCAAATGCATTTTTTCAAAAACAATTGGCACTCATTCAAAAATACCCCAAGGTCAAAAATGTTTATTTTTCAGTTAACGATGGAAATGCGAAAGACCAGTCCAAAGATGATATCTATAGCCAAAGTTATTCGAAAGAGTTTTTGGATTTTGTAGATAAAACAAGTGATACTCCCATCATTCATCTAACAAAAAACGATGGTGAGTATTTTTTAAATCGGATGGCAGAATTTGGATTAAATTCGATCCTCTGTGAGTCTGGCCGTTTTTTTCCTGAATTTTTAGGTGCCGATCTTGAACCAGAAGATTGTGTTTTGGAAATTCGAAGTAAAACTAGTTTTAAAGAGGGGATCCTATTTCCTTATTCTAATGAACCTATACTTACTGAGTATTGGGTAGGTGAGGATCAGTGGATCCTACGGAAATTTTAAAGAGGTAATTTATGTTTACAGGTCTAGTTGAAACCACAGGAAAAATTGTTCGAATTGAGCCCATTGATTCGGGAATTTCATATAGTATCGATACAGAGTGGGAAAATCCAGATTTAAAAATTGGCGATTCGATATCTATAAATGGTGCCTGTATGACTGTGACGGCACTTTCAGATTTTGGCAATTTGTTTTCTTTTTATGTTTCCTTTAAATCCCTAGAATTGACAAACCTTTCTAGATTGAAGGAAGGCTCAACTGTTAATTTGGAACGGGCTATGGCCGTAGGACAAAGGTTTGGTGGTCATATGGTCCAAGGTCATGTCGATGGAGTAGGAAAAATTTTAGTAAGAAATTCTATCGAAGAAAAAGTTGAGGAATTTTGGATTGAGATACCGGGTGATTTGATTCGTTATTTCGTGAAAAAGGGTTCTGTAACTGTGGATGGAATCAGTTTAACTGTTGTAGATGTAAAGGATAATACCATACAACTTGTGTTAATTCCAGAAACTATGGAAAAAACAAACGCTGGTCTATGGAAAAAAGACCAGCTTGTGAATTTAGAAGTGGATGTTCTTGCTAAGTATATCGAAAACTTTTTGAGATTACGATCTTCGGAGTAAATCGTCAATATCCGAGTCATCGTCTTGGTTTACATACTTGGCTTGGAAGTCGTTTGCTGACATGATCTCAAAAAACATATCCAGTTTTGCAAGTTTGAAGACGTTTTGTATCATCGGTTTCATTCCGACAAGAATCAGTTTGCCTTTCTTATTTTTTAGCGTATTTAAACTTTTGATGAGGGAGCCAATACCGGATGAGTCGATATAGTCAAGCCGACTCAGTTCGATGGAAACTACACTGGGATTTGGTTCAATGACCTTTGCAAAAATTGATTCAAATTCTTCTGTGGATTCTATATCAAATTTTCCTGCTATCTCGATGGATTTGATCTTTCCTGATGTATTTACTTTTAACTCCATCCGTCCTCCGATTCGGATAATTTAGACAGCCTTAGGCATAAAAATCAATGAATTTCTTTTAGAATCTACTTTAAATCGTTAGGGTTTCCTAAGTTCTAGTAAATAGAGGCCATTTTCATGATACGACCCATTGAAGAAGCAATCGAAGAGATCCGACAAGGCAAAATGATCATTCTTGTAGATTCGGAAGACCGGGAAAATGAAGGGGATTTAGTCGTTGCCTCTGAGTTTGCCGACAAAGACAAAATCAATTTTATGGCAACGTTTGGTAGAGGTCTTATCTGTGTTCCGATGGAGAAGGAAAGGCTCCAATCCCTGGAACTAGGTAAAATGGTTGATGATGTGGCGCTCGGTGATAAACATGGAACCGCCTTTACAGTGTCTGTCGATGCTAAGGAGGGGACAAGCACCGGAATCTCTGCCCACGACCGAGCAAAAACAGTTCAGGTTCTCCTCGATCCTAAAACAAAACCTGGCGATCTAATGAAGCCTGGCCATCTATTTCCTTTGCAAGCAGTGCCAGGTGGGGTGTTACGAAGGGCAGGTCATACCGAAGCGGCTGTGGATCTATCCAAACTTGCGGGCCTATACCCCAGTGGTGTAATCTGCGAAATCATGAATGATGACGGGAGTATGGCAAGGTTACCCGATCTAGAAAAATTTGCAAAAACCCATGGTCTCAATATCTATACAATTGAAGACTTGATTCGATACCGCCGAACAAAAGAAAAACTGATCCATTTGGAAGTTGAAACAAATCTTCCTACCGAGTTTGGTGATTTTAAAATCAAAGCCTATTCAACAGCGATTGATGATAAAATTCACATCGCCCTTATCAAAGGAGAAATCAGGCCCGACATTCCTGTAATGGTTCGAGTTCATAGCGAGTGTTTGACGGGAGATATTTTTTCTTCCCAACGATGTGATTGCGGACCACAACTTCATAGTGCTCTGCATATGATCGAAAAAGAAGGTACTGGTGTCCTCTTATATATGCGACAAGAGGGCCGAGGAATCGGAATTATCAATAAGCTAAAGGCATATTCCCTTCAAGAATCAGGGCTTGATACTGTGGAAGCCAATGAAAAATTAGGGTTTGCTCCTGACTTACGCGAGTATGGAATTGGTGCTCAGATCTTAAGAGATATTGGGATCAAAGAAATGAAACTGATCACGAACAACCCACGCAAGATTGTAGGTTTGGAAGGATACGGCCTTCATGTAAAGGAAAGAGTTCCCATCGAAATTCGCGCCGTAGAAGAGAATGCAAAGTACCTAGAAACTAAAAAAACGAAACTTGGTCATATGTTGAATCTGCACTCTTAAGATTTAGGTGCAGAATTGCGTTTACGGAGAAAGTCTCTTTCGAGTCCAAAGAGTTTCGTTTTTAGAATCTCGGGTATATAGAAGTCTGTCGTGGAGTCTTCCCACACGGCCTTGCCAAAATTCGATTGAAATAGGATACAGATTGTAACCACCCCAATATTCTGGTATCGGAATATCTTTGTCTTTGAATTCTTTTTCTAAATTTCGAAATTGGATTTCCAATTCATTTCTAGACTCAATTATTGTACTCTGTCTGGAAACATGGGCACCTAACTGAGATTCCCTGGGTCTTTCTCTAAAGTAGGACTCGGACTCGGTTTTAGAAATTTTGGAAATAGTCCCTTGGATTCTTACCTGTCTTTCGAGCTCTGGCCAAAAGAATGTGAGAGCAGCCTTCGGATTTTTCAGCAATTCCTTTCCTTTTTTCGACTCATAATTCGTAAAAAATTGGAACTCTCCCGCAACAACAGCCTTGAGTAGTACAATCCGACCGTTGGGATACCCGTCTTCTCCGATTGTGGATAGAGTCATTGCATTGGGTTCTGATTCGCTAGCTTTAGCTGCTTCCTCAAACCATGTGGAAAATAAAGCAAGAGGGTTATTGCCAGCAGAGGACTCGGAAAGTTCAGCTTTCGCATAACTCTTTCGCATTGACTTTAAATCTTTGTTTTCATTCATAACTTTCCCCACCTAAGGAATAATGGACGACGATGACTTTGTAAAGTAAACTCAAAACTAGACCCAATGAAAAATAGAGTCCCATCGGAATTTTTTTACCACGTAGAGTCTCACCTGGTTTTTTCGAAAGAAAGGTAACGAGGAGGGCTAACACATAGCTCGAATTGATATAAATCATCCAATAGGGGTTCCCAACCAAAAAAGCGAAGGCAGGTGAAAATAGAACATCCCCAAGCCCAGTTCCTCCTCTAAAACTTAGGTAAATCAATCCATAAAAACCAAGAAATCCTAAGTAAACGTAAACTTCTTCCAAACCAGGAAGTTCGCCAAATAGCAGATAGTTTGTAAGTATTCCGAATCCCAAGATAAAGGGCAGGTTTTCGTAATCTAAAATCATCTTTTCTGAGTCAGTTTTCATGGAGATGAGTAAATGACCTACGAGAAACAAAAAGGAAACACTCGCCAAAAGACTCTCTGTGATATAGAAAAGTAATCCAGCCAGTAGACCCAAAAAAATTTCGGATAATGGAAAGAGAAGTGGGAGGGTCACACCACAAGTCTTACATTTTTTTCGGGAAAGGAAATATCCAAGTACGGGCAATAAGTTCCATCTATTGATACGAGTCCCGCAACTCGCACATTCCGAAGGTTTGGAGAGAACGATCTTCCATCGAGTAGCCTTTGAGCCTAACTTCCGTTTGGAGCCATAAAAATAGAGTAAAATACGGTCACCTAAGGTAACATAAAAGCTCGCGAGAGAAGCACCAAAAAAAAATAACAATAGATAGTTGGGAATAAGAACCCAGCTTGGAACAGATTCCAAGTTATCCACCTATTTTGGATTCTCCTTTGCCAATTCTACAAGTGCTGCCATCCCTCGTTTGAGAGTTTCCCATTCCGTGGCGAAAGACAACCGAACAAAATTCTTTTTATCTGAAAAAATATAACCAGGCACTAGAATTAGGTCTTTTTTGACTGCTTTTTGGATGAATTCTTCATCATGGAGCGGAACTTCAAAGAAACTATAGAAGGCTCCCCCAGATTTTTGAATCGGATAGTGATCCTTTAAACTTTCAAATACAAAGTCTCTTTTTTGACGATAGTCATCTATGTAGCTACTCATATCTGTTTTAAGTGCCTCAATCCCACCCCATTGTGTGGTTGAAGGTGCACAAACTACAGTATACTGTTGTAAGGTGGTAAGCTGTTTGATTACGTTCTCAGGAGCAAGTATCGTAGCTAATCTCAGTCCTGTCATATTATAGGTTTTTGAAAAACCAGTGAGTGTTATTGTTTTTTCATACTCAGAACCAATGGAAAAAAACTGACGATCGTAATCGAAGAGTTCGTAGATCTCATCTGAAATCAAAAATGCACCAGTTTTATCAGCCAAATTAGCTAGCCCTCGAAGTTGTTCTTTGGAAAGAACCTTCCCTGTAGGATTCGATGGATTAGAATAAATGATCAGTCTAAATTTTTTGGATTCCAAAACTTTTAAATCTTCTGGTTTAAAATCCTCAGATAGCGGAACGAGATTTGCTCCATAAAACTTCAGCATAGCGGGATACATCAAAAAATATGGCGAGATTACTAAACATTCATCGCCTTCGTTCACCATTGCATTGAATAGTAAAAAAAGTGCCGATGAAATTCCAGACGTAACCAGGATCCTATCTTCAGTTGCATAGGAGATGGAATTTTGCGTCCTATACTTTTCTGCCATTGCCGTTTTTAGCTCGGGAATCCCTCCTGTTAGGGTATACGCCGTCTTCCCATCTCGAGTAGCTTTTACGATCGCCTCAACAATATTAGGTGGGCAAGGGAAGTGCGGTTGGCCAATACTCAAATTGATAGGATTTTGAATGCTTTTTGCGAGCTCAAAAGCCTTGCGGATCGGACTCGAATCGATCCCGTTCATTCTATTTGCAAATTCCATAATTTAAGGAGAATTTTAGGCGACCGATCGGTCAATAGAATTTGATTTACATTCTGGAAATGAATAGAATTCTGAAGTTATCTATGGAATTTGTAACGATCGCTGGCATCAAAGTCCCAGTTCTACCCCATTCACCCAAATATCCCGTTTTCCCTTCGGCGCTTGTCGAGACAGATTCCGTAAAGTCCACCTTACAAAAAATTTTATATCCGATGCTCGAGGGCATTCCCGTTCTACTCGTAGGGGATGCGGGAGTTGGTAAAAACGCACTTATATATTATATCAATGCTAAGAGAAAACAACCGACACTTCGGTTTAGCTTCAATGAAGACACACTTCCTGAAGATTTGATTGGTTCCTATCGTATACTTCTGGACGGAAAGGGATTTACTTGGTCAAACGGTCCCCTAACAAATGCTTTAGGTGAGGGTTTGAGTTTTGTCGCAGATGAGATGAACCTCTGTGCGCCGAACATCATCAAACGTTTTTCTTCAGTCTATGAATCCAACTACTTGGATCTTCTGGAAGGAAGCGGAGAAAGAATATCAGGAAAGACGGGTTTTTGGTTCATTGGAACTCAAAATCCAAGCGAAGGCTTTGAGGGTAGAAAACCTCTTCCTTTTGATATCACCAAACATTTTGCAGTTGTGTATGTGGATCCATATACTCCTGATGAAATGTTTTATATTCTAAAAAACTTGTATCCCGATCTTTCAGAGGAAACTTTGAAAAAGATCATTCGAATTTCTATAGAGTCCGAATCCAGAATCAAATCTGGTGAGATTGGCAAAGGTGATTTGGAAAAATACCATTTCAATCTTCGAACACTTCAAAAGTATTGTAATAGACTCAAACTGTTTGGACTGGATGACAAGTCAGTTGCTCTAAGGGAGGCAATGTATCTCTTTCAGGAACCTTTTCGAAAAAAAGAAGACCGACTTCTCCAAAAAGCTCTTATTGAATCGGAGTTTGGTGGTCAGTTGAATTTTACACCGACAAAAGGTTATGTTCAAGGTTCAACGATTTTTTGGAATGATAAAGAAATAAAGACATTCGATGAAAAAAAGACAATTGGTATCCTTTCCTCCTATCCTACACCTGAACCCATACTCAAATTTTTAGATCAGATCCTTACTGCAGTTCAGGCGAGGGAAAATATTTTAATCGAATATCGGGAAGACCAAGACCCGGGAGAAATTTTACCTTTGATTACAAACAAAAACAAGGTCTGACCTGATCAAAAATACCTAGAGTTGATATGGCTATTGAGACAGAATTCAAAGCCTGAATAAATTTGTTTTGGCTGTCAGTTACACCATTACTAATGTCTTTCCCCTTCAAGAGGTCCAGTAATGACAGACAAACCAG
>JALOTI010000490.1 GCA_025457985.1 Leptospira sp. | reverse complement strand
GGATCACATCTGCATTTCTGGAAACTGCAATCGGATGAATCCGTTATGAGACATAATATACATTATGGGAAGTAAAGAATCGAGAAGAAGCATTGGAGGGATCCTCTTTGTTCGAAGTCCGTTCCCTTAGTTTCCTTTCTGTTACGGAACATTCTCGAACCGTCGGATCAAAATCTTTAAAACGGCTCTCGTCCACAAATAAGCGGATCTCCTCCAGATTCTATCATTGGGGAAGAAATAGTTCAAAAACATTTTGTTTACTTGGTTACGTGAATTTTGGAACCAACACCCTCTATGGTAGATACGATTCTCTGCGATCATTAGAAAAGTCCCTCGAAGAGCGCCCAAGAGATCTAAATTTCCAAGGGTTCCCATTTCGACTGTCAATGGGAAAAGACCAGGATGCCCAGGAAAGATACGTTCTAAATAGTCTGAAAAATCCCCAGCAGTTCTGTAAAAGCTAGTGCTGGAATCAGGTCGTAAAAGTGGCAGACCAGAAACGATGTTTGCAATATTCTTATCTTCTGTCGTGCCAGGTAGAGAATTTTGAATGAGAATGAGTTTGTTTTTTTCTCCATGTCCTGTGTGTAAGTCACATAATAAAATCTTTGAATAATCTTTAATATTGGTTAGGAAAAACTGTTTTAATTTTTTTACTACTGGTTCTGGTTTTTTCCCCCCATAGTAGATTCCTTTTTTAAATTGGAATTGGCCATTTACTAGGGCATCAGTGAATTTTCTAACTCCATACCGAATAAGGATTCCACCAAATCGCAATGTAAAAATAAAGAATTCGATGCCCCAAAAAGTAAACGGAAACTTTGGCATAAAAAAGGATGATAATTTCTTATATCCTCTATTCTTTTCTTTTTTATGAATCTTCTCTCGTTTGAAAAAGAAATTTCGGTTTAAATCTATATTACTTTCATTTGTACGCCTTCCATTTTCAAATCCGTAAGGATTTATTACATGAATGAACATTATATCTGACTCTAGATCAATATTACCTTTTAAGTAATCGTCCATCAGGACAGATTGCATAGCGCTCCCGTAATAGCCCTCAACTCCATGGACTCCCGAACTGATGATAATCAATTTCTCTGATTGTATTTCATCCTTTTGTAAAATAAAGATAGGTATCTCTCTATCAATTGTCTCCAAATGGATAGAATGTACCTCTGAATATGGAAATTTTTCTTTTAGATTTTTACATCTTTGTAAAAATTCAGCATTTGCCTCTTTATGCGAGGATTTAAAATAAGTTTCAAAATAAGTCATCGTTTTACAACAACGAATGCCAAGATATGAACTTTGTAAATTCATACTGTTGGTTTTGGTATTACAATCTGCTTACAATTTTCAGACGAATTTTTAGAATAATATAACAAACCGTATTTCTCATGTAATATGATGAACTTATCATGGAAACATGGCAAAGAAGATTTTGGATTCCATTACAAACCGTTTTCACTATCGTTTGGTTTTAGATTACGAAGATGAAACCTATCCTATGGATATAATTTTTGTTAACGACCGTTCGGTGTTTTTAAAAACATACAAAAAATTTGTTAAGTACTGGTCTGACCGAATTTCAGGAATCCTTATCCAAACGAAAAATAAATTTGTTCTTCCTGTGCGTGGAATTATCAAAGGCCATCGACCACTCGCAAAAAAAGGGGAAGACTTAGATTTTGAATCTAACGAATGGTTACTGGAAGTCGAAATTGAAAATAAGGAGGAAATTCCGTCAGAATGGATTAGCTTTTCCATGGCAGAGGAAAATTCGGACCCTAATTTAATTCCTCCCATTGAGGACTTGTAAAAAATTTAGTTATCGCTTACAATCTCTATCAAGATATGGGGTTTTTTCTTCGCATCTAACTTGGATACAATGGATTCTAAATCCTCTTTAGAGATTCCGATACAACCAGAGGTTGGTTTGTCTTCATTCCATACATGAATAAATATCATACTTCCCAATCCTGGTATGGGAGATTTGGTATTATATTCAACAACTACCATAATTTCATAAAGGGGCGAACTCCAAAGAGATGTGGCTCCTCGTTCTTTAAAAAAGATAAGTTTGTTGTAGTAGCGAGATTCGAGTCGATCCGTCCAATGAAATGTTTTTTTGATTTCTCTATATGGGAAGGCTTTAAGATTTCGTTTGCCCTTACCAAAGATTCGCTCTATAGGATAGACGCCCAGTGGTGTGTAACCATCCCCTTCTCGCTTCAAATCGGGGTGAATGAGTCCATTTCGGCCTATCCACACATCTATTGATTGCTTTGATTCCTGCCAACCCTCCTCGTCTTTCCTCGAAAGGACCACCAAACTCGCTTTAGATTCGCCGGATTTTCCTCGTATCCAGACCACTTGTTCGACATGACGAGGAACATCAGGTAAGAAAAGAGCGTTGTTCGGAGTTTGGGAGTGCAAAAAATCAGGAGAATACCCAAGAAAGACGAAAAAAAGCCTTGGAAGCTATAGATTTAATAGGCCTTGACGGATTTGAATCAGCCATGCCAAGAGAACTATCTGGCGGTATGAAACAA
>JALOTI010000489.1 GCA_025457985.1 Leptospira sp. | reverse complement strand
TCGCGCAATGACTTGGTGATTCGTGGTAACTCTCCGATTGGTGTGCTTTGGCGGATTGAAGGACTCAATATTCCTAATCCGAATCATTTTTCAACAGTTGGCACGACTGGAGGCCCTGTTAGTGCAATCAATACCAATGTTTTACGTAATTCAGACTTTATGACATCCGCTTTTCCGGCAGAATACGGGAATGCCAATGCGGGTGTATTTGACTTAGGTTTTCGCAATGGAAATACCGAAAAACGCGAACATACTTTTCAATTGGGTGCACTCACCGGATTGGAACTGATGACCGAAGGGCCAATCCGCAAGGAAAAGAACTCATCTTATCTATTGGCCTACCGATACGGATTTGCTGGAGTTGCCCAAGCGATCGGACTCCCGATAGGAACAGCCGCCACACCTTATTATCAGGATCTTTCGTTTAAAGTCAATACGGGAAGTAGTAAAATCGGACGCTTTACGTTCTTTGGCATGATGGCAACCAGTCGCATTAAATTCCTACACGACGAGCTCGACAGCACAGATCTATTTGCCGACCCAAGCGAAGACAGTTATTTTATCAGCAACCTTGGAATGGTTGGAGTTAAACATTTCATCCGTACAGGTGAGAAAGGCTATTTCAATACAGTAATTGGTATGACTTACGCAGATTCGGATTACCGTGAAGACAGTCTTTCTGCTCTCGGAATTGCATCCAGAACGGTAGATAACACCACCAATCGCACCAACTATTCCATCAATACTTCCTTTAACCAAAAAATCAATGCGAAGTTGTTTGTCAAGGTGGGAGTTCTTGCCGAATTGATGCACACAAAATTGTATTACCGAAGTCGTGAGGACAGACCGGATTGGATCACTATTTGGGATACAGATAACCAAACTGTTTTGTTGCAAGGTTATGCTCACGCGAAGTATAATTTCAGCAACAACCTAACGATGAATCTCGGACTACACTCGCAGTACCTGACGCTTAATGGTTCAAATGCACTGGAACCACGCGTTGGATTCCGCTACCAACTGCAACAACGGCATACACTAACAGCGGGATTTGGTATGCATAGTCAAATGCAACCGATTGATCTTTATTTCTTTCAGTCGCAGGATAGTAATGGCAACCTAACCATGACGAATAAAGAGATGGATTTCAGTAAATATCGCTAATAAAAAATATGGATAGGAAACGTAGAGAAAAATTTTAGAGAGATTTGAGTAATCCTTGGTATAAATATAAGATAGGACTAAGTAACAAGTTGCGACGGTAAAGACCGCCATCCTCCCGTTTATTAGAAATATATCATGATTTCCTGGAGCATTGAAAGCAATAGTAAAAAGTAAAACATAAAGCCAAACAATCAGGTTTACAAAGTATAGGAATTTTTGATCAGATTTTTTTGCGCTAATGGTTGTTACAAATGCAAAACTAATTAAGCCAAAATTCAACATCCTTCCTTCCAGTCCAAAAACCAAACACGCAATGATGAATGGTAGTCCGAAGAGACCGATGATATCGTATTCTTCTTTTTTATCTTTCGTCTGAATTGATTTTTGAATCGAAAGATTGTAAAAGAGATAGAAGACAAGGACGATACAAACAAGTAATGCTGGTAAAAACTTCGAATAAAATTCTGAAAATACCAGATATCCTTCAATAAAGCCAAAAAATAAAATAAGTCCTATGCTGACAAAACTCAGTGGGTGAATTTTATTCTCTGAAATTTTGACAACATGGAATTCCTTGTATAGAAAAAGCAAATATGTTGTGACAAAGTACAAAACAGGGAAAAATGGTTCAGCGGATTCAAGTGATTCACTAGACCAGGCTAAAAACAAAGTATGATTAGCGAAAATTAATATTAGTGTTGCAATCTTCCAAAATTTTTCTCTTAAAACCAAAACAAAAAAAAGATTCCAGACCAAAAGATACGAAAACAAAAACGGATACGAATTCTGACCTGTTGACATTAGAATTGGAACCAAAAAAGCTCCCAATATCGCAAAGGTGAATATTACTTCATCACTAAACATATGTGAGATGGCTATCGTAAACAGACAAATTAAAAATAAACCGACAAAACAAACATCTGTCGGATAAAAGTCATAGATAAGATAGCCAATAAAGTAGGATATAAAACTGATTGCAATTCCAAGGCCAACAAGACTAGGCCAAAGATAGGTGTTTTTACTGTAGTTTTTTATTCCCCAAAAGGATACTCCCATTCCGACAGAAATGCCGAACCAGATTCTGACTGATTCATTGATCCAATAATTTTCAAAGGCTAATGTAAAAAACCAAACTGAGACAAGTAGAATTGAGAGAACACCCAGTTTTACAAAAAGATTGTCCATTACCCATGTCTGTAAGCGATGAAGTCCACTTGGCTCGGAAGGGGACAGTTTCGGACTATACGGCTTTGTTATGGGAGGTGGGGGAGGTAGGGGATTAGGAGTTCTAACTATAGTTTCAGACTCTTCCTCAGTTTGAAACTTCATCCGAAAGCTTTCTTTTAAGTAACTCAGTTCCGATTCTAAACGAAGGATCCTATCAGAAAACTCT
>JALOTI010000488.1 GCA_025457985.1 Leptospira sp. | reverse complement strand
ATTCAATAAAATAATAATCTGCTCTTTTTTTTTAAGACGGTCTGCAATCTTAAACTGTAAGTCCCCACTTATCAATTGGGATTCATTTTCTTTAACGATTACGTCTGGCAACTTTGCATGTATATTTGCTCTTTTTGTCAATTTCTGAAAACCAATCTTTCCCATTTTTGCCAAATGAAATATCTCTACACTAGGAGTTGCTGAACCCAAAACTAACTTTCCTTTGTTTTCTAAGATTCGTTTAACAGCTATTTGCCTTGCATGGTATCTAGGAGAGGAATGTTCTTTGTAACTTGAATCATGTTCTTCATCGATAACGATTAGTTTTAAATCCTTCACAGGGGCAAAAATGGCAGATCTTGTCCCGATACAGATTCTTTTTTTCCCATTCAAGAGATCTAAATAATTTTGAAACCTTTCTTGGGTTCGAAGATAGGAGTGAAGTACAGCCACTTGACCTGGAAAAATTGCCTCAATTCTTTGGATTGTAGGAAATGTTAGCGAAATCTCGGGAACTAAATATATTACTGTTCCTGATTTTTGTTTTAATATATCATACATCAATTGTAAGTATACTTCTGTTTTTCCACTGCCTGTAATCCCATATAAAAGATGAGTGTGCAAATCTGAACTTTGAATGGCTGAAAGAGCATGAGACTGCTCAGCGTTCAATTTATGAAGATTCTGAATAGAAATATGACTCTCTTCATATTTTTTCTTTAAAATCCTTTTTCCCTTTGGAACCATAAGAAAAAGAGACTCACCTAAAGAAGAGAGATACTTATCTTTCATCCAGTGGGCCAGTGCTAGTTGCTCTTTTGTGATTACATTTTCAACATCAATTTGCTTCAAGATCGGTTTAGTTTTATAATTAGGTTCATTGGAATGTATCTCGGTAACCACACCTTCTTTTTGTATTCCATTGAGCTCTACCAGGACTCGCATACCAGGCATTAGATTATTCATAGCACTGGGTACCTCATAAATGAGAGTTTCGGATTCCCAAGAGAGATTCAAAGCTACTTCCGCATATCGAATCATTATAAATACTTCTTAATCTGAGTTAGGTGCTGTATAAAAACTTCCTCAAGTTCATGTTTTTCTTTACCATACTGGAATAAATTGGACTCGGAATCGACTTTCTTAGATTTTTCCTCTAAAAAAACAAGCGCTTCGGGAGACCTAAGAGTGAGAAGAGGTATTTGTTTTCCCCCTATTTCCCAAAGTATTTCCTTACCAAGAATTTCTTTAGCTTTTTCCGCTCCGAATATAAGACGGGCACTCGATCCTAAAACCAAAACTGCTTTGATTCCAAACTCTTTTATATTTTCTTCCAGATGGATTTTACACGCCTCAACTCGTTTTTGCCAATCTGATTCAACAAACTCAACAGATGAAAATGTACAAGCCGGGTACTCTTCGTAAAAAAATTCTTCAAAAGAAAAGCCAAAAGTTTTCTGTATCAAATCTGCCCAAGTCACTTCTGTTACCTTATCTCGAAAGATTTGTTTGGCTTGTTTTTTTATAAATGGTTTTTCCTTTGGAGATGTGCTTCCTGAATAGTGTAAAACCAATATGGGTATTCTTCCGATTTGGAAATAATTCCTAATACCTGCAATCTTTCCCGCACATAATGTACAGGGAAAATTGGCAAGTTCTCTAGAATTCCTCTGTTTCTCCCTTTTTTCTTCGCTAATCTGAACTGTCGATGGAATCCCAACTGGTTTCCATGGAAAACTGTACTCAGCAGGATCCGTCTCATCTCCGAACTTGAACACAGGGAATTCCTTTCGATTGATAGTGAATTTTAATTCAGATATTAATTCCGAATACTTTTCCAATATATACCGATTCAAGCTGAGGCCTCTCCCATCTGATCTACATTGATATTTAAGGATTTAAGTTTCCTGTAAAGATGTGTTCTCTCAATTCCTAAAACTTTGGATGCTCTCGTAACATTGCCTTCACAAACCTGCATAGTCTTTATAATATATTGCCTTTCAAATTCTTCTTTTGCGTGTTTTAAATCTCCACGGGCCACCATTTCATTTGCCTTTTTAAATCCGAGAAGCGCTTCCTTTACATCTTTAGCAGTAATTGTTTCACCTGGCACTAAAATACTCAATCTTTCTAATATATTCTTTAACTCGCGGATATTTCCAGGCCAAAAATGATTTGTTAAAACATCCATAGCATCAGGCTCGATAATTTTTGGTTTGGTTTCATTTTCCTGAGAAAATCTCTCTAGATAATGATTGGTTAAGGCGGGAATATCTTCCGCCCTTTCTCGAAGTGGCGGCAAAGAAATTGGAACTACATTCAACAGATAAAATAGTTCACGGCGGAATTTTCCATCAGCTAACACATCATCTATATTCAAATTTGTCGCTGAAAGGATTCGAACATCTAGAATAATTGATTCCTCTGATCCGATTCGTTCTAGTTTCCCTTCTTGAATCGTTCTTTGTAACTTTAACTGACAGGAAAGTGGAAGGTCACATACCTCATCCAAAAATAAAGTACCAAAGTTTGCCCGTTCAATGGCACCTATTTTTTCAT
>JALOTI010000487.1 GCA_025457985.1 Leptospira sp. | reverse complement strand
TTTGTAGATTCAAAATCTAAAAAGGCGACTGTATCCGTAACATTTTGAAAGAAATTTTCTAAATTCTTTCGGTCAAAATGCACTTTGTTTGATTTGTGCGCATCAACCTGAATTTTTTGGATGGGACTTAGGTCCGAATACGGCAAATCCTCGTATCGCAATCTATTTTCTTTAAACCAAGTTTTTGTAAAATCATTCCCATCACGTAAATCAAAGATCTCAAACTGGTTTGGTAGGTTTGAAAAACAAAAGTTTGTTGCAACACAAGATTTAGCTGAGCGACATTTAGATTTCTCTGAATCAAAACGAATCTCTCCTGGCTCTTTCCGAAACTCTAAAAATTCTTGCCACTCAACTTCTCTAGTTTCCTTTTCGGACCTCAGTTTATCGGAAATCTCTGAGATATTAAGATAAGACTTGAGATCAAAATCTTCACCTCTTTCATAACTTGATTGGATTCGTATCAATTGGTTTCCCACAATCGGGAGTCCTAGACTTGAGGCTACTTTTTCGTGATAAAAAAAAGACCGAAGGATATCTAGTTTTAAAGAACCTACTGGACGGAAATCCCAAATGATCCACCCATCGCGCTCTGGATCGTATTGCAAACAATCTATGATCGTAAAATACTCATCAAATTGTAGATGAGCATAGAATATGGTTTTTTTTTCTTGGATGTATTGAATTGTCTTTTGAACTGCTTCTTCCTTATCTTGTGATTTTTCGATAGTTACTGCATCAGAAAATAAAGAACGACATAGATTTTGGAATTCATTCCATTCTAGATTGTTGTTAAATTGTTGTGGTGGTTTGGATACGGCACCTTGGTGGATTAGATAGAAGGCATTCGGACATCTAAAAAATTGAAGATAGTTTGATTTAGTTATGCGAAGATAAGGATTAGACAAGTTCGTATTGTTTTTTGAGTTCGGATAAATATTGTTCTAATTCCTTTTGCCATTTGGAATCAGCGGATAAAAAGATATCCGGCGTCTGTAGATAAAAATTGAAAAGAGCAGTTTTGTTCGTTGTTATGACTTTAAACCTTTGATCTATTTTTTCGTAGTTGCTGCCATTTAAAAATTGAAGCCACCTATCAAGATACGATTCGTGAACTTCAAATAAAAAACTTTCTGAATCATGGACTTGTAGTTGTAAAGGGTGGAAGTTTAAATCACCAATCTGTATTTTTTTATTCGAAATAAAATCTTCTTTTGTTTCCCTTTTGACTTTGATTCGAGGTAGAACAAATCTTCTAATCGCTTCTCTACTGCGATCATAGGCAATCAGATAAAAGTCTTCAGCATTTTTTCGGATCAACCTATATGGTTCAATCACTCTTTCTGAATTAGAAAATCCGTATATTATGGAAATAGCTCGTTTATCTTTGATGGCTTGGATTATCTTTTCGATATCTGTAGAATCTTGTGTTTTTGTTTCGTCCGTTTGTTGGATTTTTAATAGATTTTTAGGGAAAAGATGGATATCTCTACTAAACAGTTTTTGACCTAAACTTTGTAGTGGTTTTGTGCTTGGCTCAGCAAAGAATAATTCGGAGAGAGCAACTAACTCATTCTCTGAAAAGTTGAGTGTTTTATCTATAGAATCTTTTTCTAAATAGTACGGATAGTGGTCTTCGGACTGGTAGCCGAATTGTGCCACTTTGATATTGAAGCCAAGACTTTTCAGTTGGTTTAGATCTCGGTACAACTTTTTCCGATCTGACTCAATGTCCTCATTTTTATAGTAACGAGGCATTATATTTCTTAGCCTCTGGAAACTGAGACCATTTGGATAACGAACCAAGTGAAACAGAAGAGCAAAAAGACGAACCTCAGTATCGTTCATCTTCATAACTTCAATCATAGGAAACTCATCTTCGTTTGCCATTCTCTCCAAGTTTGATTTTTTTTTGATTCCGAAAAGTAGAAAATCTGAAATTCTGGAAAAGATGCGGTCTTTATTGCTCCTTTTATTAGCCAGTCTTTCGATCCAGTGTGCTACCTATTGGAAAAATCGTAAAAATGATTTTCAAGACATTGTAACCGTGGGAGTTGAAACACCAATGTATGGGGCCGCGGTGAAATTAGGTCCGATTCCTATTGGATTTTTATTTCAGGGTGGTGAATCGGAAATGGGCAAACGAGATTTAGGAAGAGGGGTTGGTCTTAGAGGCGGAGAGTTAGGGTCCTATCATAGCCAACAACTCGTCTTTGGAATCTTAGGTGGTGAGAGTTTTTTTTCTGGTTATCCAGTTATGGATGAAAAAGGCAATTGGATGGTAGACAAAAAGGGAATTGCCTTCACTGAAAATGAGAGAGCCAATATTAAAAGTTTTAAAATGCGTTACATTTCTCATTTCAACGATCCTGTGAAAGATCGTAAAAAAAGAAAAAAAGAGACCTTCCAAAGAGAACTGACAAAGGATTTAATCAAATTAACTGGAAAAGAAGAGTTTGCGGTTTACTTGCCCAAACAGGATGAAAAACCTTATGGTTATCCACCTGGCTTTGTTTGGAATGTTGAGATTGCCGTCGGAGCTTACGGTGGTGGTAGGTTT
>JALOTI010000486.1 GCA_025457985.1 Leptospira sp. | reverse complement strand
ATGCGAATATTACAAATATTAAAACATTTTTCACTATTTTTCTACCGAAAAGTTTACATCCCTAATAGGAATTCCATCTACAGAAATAGATGCGGTCCAATCGCCGTCAACAACCATACCTTCATCTTTTAAATCTACTTCTAAATATGTTATCCACCATTCCGATTTTGTGTCCCATTTGAAGTTCTTAGGCTCATATCCTGGACCATTTTTTTTTATAGATACGGTGATTCGATATTCATCGGGTTTTACAATAGGTATATAGATAACAAAGGGTGACTTTGAAGAATACATTGGTAGTCCGCATCCTACACCTTCTGTTTCAACGATTGCCGTACATATTCGAATGCCTTCGCGGTCTACAATTTCAGATTGCGGAGGAACACCTTGTTCTCTTCGCCAATACAAATATCCTTCAACAAGTTCCTCTGCATCGCTAAATGAGGTTCTGAACTTGGTAGGAATTGTCTCTTTTTTGAGACGTAGTGTTGGTTTATATACCTCAAAATGTAGATGTGGTCCGTCGCTATAACCAGTATTACCCGAATATCCTAAAATCTGACCAGAAGTAACCGACTGCCCTCTTCGTACGACCACTCCTTGTGGTTTTAAATGAGCATACTGAGCTATCGTCCCGTCATTATGTAATACTTTAACATAGTTGGCAGAATTGATAAATTTCATATCAAAACCACCTTCAGTGAATCGATCCTCTGTATCGATAACCACACCATCCCGCGCAGCTGTCACGATACTACCTTCAACAAGACCAAAGTCGATCGCATAACGGTTATCTCCGGAATGGCTTTTTTCACCGTTGTATGCTTGGTTAATTCGTATTTTTTTTCCCTTTTCTATAGGGAGATCATAAACTATCGAATCATCGTGTTGTGCGTTGTAATCACCTAAGATCCAACGATAATTTATTTGATAGATCCATTTTTTGTTTGAATTATTTACATTCAGACGAAATAACTTTTGTTCGCCATTTCCAGAAAGTATGGTGGTCAAGGGTAACTTACGAGAAGACTTCATGTTGGTTACTTTAGCATCTATTTCCAAAGTAACTTTTGTTGCAGGTAATGCAATTTGGTTGCGAAAATAAATATCTGCGCCAAACTCATCCTGTACATACACTACACAAATACGGTCTTGGCTACAAAACTCGGTTCTCTCATCTGCCGATAAAGCCGAGTAAAACAATAAACTGAGTAGTAGTAAATATCTCATTCGAAACTAACCTATTGTAGATGGAAATATACGGAAGACAATCTATTTTCCATTAAAATCTAGCTTGCTTATACAGATTCCGTTCTCTAAATTTTATATATGAAACCGATTTTGTATACATTCCCCATTTCTCATTTTTCGGAGAAGGCACGTTTCGGACTGGACTTGGCGAATTTTTCTTATGAATTAAAACCACTTGTACCTGGCCAACATGTCCAAACTCTGAAACCACTTGTCAAAGATACATACGTACCAGTTCTCGACGATAGAGGAAACATTATACAAGGTTCAAAAGCTATTCTTGATCTTGTTGAAGAGAAAGCATTTGGAAACAAAGCAACCGATGCCGAAATTCTATGGGAAGATCGAATCGATACCGAAATTGGAAAAAGTCTCCAAACGATACTTTATTTCTATATACTAGACTACCCAAATATCGTTGGTAAATTGTTTTTGCTGGAACCAAAAACAAAATCAGACGAAGTGCCGCCGCCAGAGCATTTTGAACTTATAGCCCTTTCACTAAAACGACGTTATAAAATTAATCCCAAATCGGTAGACGCAGTAAAGGAAGGATTTCGTTCAACGGTTTACGAAATTCAAGATATATACAAAAAACAAAAGTACTTTAATGGAAATAATTTTGGAAGAATTGATCTAACGGTTGCTAGCTTACTTGGAGCATTTGCGGAACCAAAAGAGTGCCCAGCATACCCGTGGTTTGATTCTGTTGAAATGCCAATGCAGTATTTAGAATACCGCAATGGACTGGGTCTGGAATTTCTTTTTGAAAGAATTAGGGAATTTTATAAAGAGTTTCGTATCCAATCTAAATAGGGTTCACTCCCGCCAAGAATCGGAAGGACTAAAATACTCGGAACTTCATAGGAATGGAGTTCCTCAATTCGCTTTTGTACGGCATCGACATACAGTCCGCTGGTTTTAAAAAATCCCAAAACTTCACTAGACTCCTCTATTTTTCCCTCCCGTCAAACTTAGCCTCTGAGCGCCTTATTGGGGGATTTCGCCATCAACATTGATGAGCCCTTCCAAGGACGTTCCTACCAGACATGGGCGCACTCCTTGATTTCCAGGGATTCGCTCAATCCCCGCTCTTTCAGAAAGTCTGAAAAAAGGAGTGCGCTCAATCCCCACTCAAATCCCTAAATTGTCAGTGATTGGCCGCTCATGATGGCGCTCATTTTTTAGAAGTAAAAAAAGTTTGAAGAAATAAAACCATGAAAAATAACATTCAAAAATGTATGCCTATTGAATATTTGAACAATTTTGTTGAAGTATTGCACTATTTCATGCTCAAAATTCCTGTAGAG
>JALOTI010000485.1 GCA_025457985.1 Leptospira sp. | reverse complement strand
CTCCTTAGGAGTTATCTTTAACATATCCTTTTCGATTTGAATGGGGTCTGTACTTTTTGTAAACCCCAACCTCTTTGTGAGTCGTTTTACATGGGTATCGACAACAAATCCGTCCGAAGACCCATAAAGTTCAGCTAAAACCACATTTGCAGTTTTTCTTCCAAAACCAGGCAGACGGATAGCCTCCTCCATAGACTTAGGTATGGTTCCACCAAACTCGTTTAAGACCATCTTCGCAAAACCCTGTATGGATTTGGCTTTGTTTTTGTAAAAACCAGTCGAAAAGATTTTAGTTTCTATATCTTTTAGCTTCGCATTCGCAAAGGATTCTAAATCTGGAAATGTTTTGAAGAGTTCAGGAGTTACAAGGTTTACACGTTCATCCGTACACTGAGCAGATAGTATTACAGCGATCGCAAGTTCATGTGGTTGTTTGAAGTGAAGAGGAGTTTCTACCTCACCAAATTCACTCTGTAAAAGTTTGTAAATTTTAGTGAGGCGAAGTTTGTTTTGGGACTGGGTCACAAAACTAGATTCGTATGGGATTAAGCTGTCGCGGGTTTTGCCTTGGGAGCTACTCCAGCATACTTTTTAGGAGTAATAGCAGTTAGATCACCACCATGATCCTTAATCGCAACTTTAAGTCCTTTTTTTCGAAGCGTACGAAGTGCACGTGTAGAAATCTTTACACGAACCCATCGGTTTTCATCTTCTAAAAAGATCTTCTTTGTGATAACGTTTACCTTCCAAATTCTGCGATTCTTTTTATGAGAGTGGGATACATTATTCCCCGCAGTGGTACCTTTTCCCGTTACAACACATGTTCTAGCCATAATTATTACCTTGTTTCGCTATGATTTTGTACCATCTGTTTGGGTCAATTCGAAACGAATCCTTTCCTGGAAGAATCGAACTGCCTCTTCGGGGGTATCAGCGAACCCAAAAAGATCTAAGTCTTCCGTCGAAATCAAACCCAGGTCTGCCAGGTAGGTAAAATTGACCACCTTCTTCCAGAACTCAGATCCGTAGAGAAGGATGGGGATTTTTTTCTTTTTCCCAGTCTGGACCAAGGTCAAGGTCTCAAACAATTCATCAAACGTTCCAAATCCCCCAGGAAATGCTGCCATACCTCGGCAATGCTTCATAAACCAGAGT
This sequence comes from Leptospira sp., assembly GCA_025457985.1. Classification (GTDB taxonomy): domain Bacteria; phylum Spirochaetota; class Leptospiria; order Leptospirales; family Leptospiraceae; genus Leptospira_A. The sequence continues at coordinate 1,415 of JALOTI010000485.1, read as the reverse complement.
TTTCTCATAAAAAAATAATGGAATTCAAAAGTCAGGTCAGGAATTGCAAAAGGATTGGCTTCCTGCTCGTGCGGAAGAACAATATTGAGTGCAAGAGACTTTCCACCAGCTTCTTTTGCGCCACGATTACCAGCCTCCATAATTCCAGGACCGCCACCAGTGCAGACGAGGAGCGGATTTTTCTTTTCATTTTTTGCCCATTTGGTGATTTCTTTTGTAAACTGGACACAATCTTCATAGTATTTTGTGAGTGCTTGTAGGTCTTTATGAGGTTGAGACTGCTTTGTTTCTGGGCTAGGTATTCTTGCAGAACCAAAAACCACAAGGGTATTTTTGACATCCTGTTTGGTAAGCTCGGCCTTAGGGTGAAGGTACTCTGAAAGAATTCGAACAGGTCCCGCATCATTTCCCCATAAAAAATCTCGATTCTCAAAGGATAAATCTGACATACTGCTTTATAGATCGACCAACCTTACGAAAATATGCGGAAAATCTTAGATACAATTCGATTGGAATTAGAAATATTAGGAATTCCTAAAACGGCCAAAGAGCTGGATACTGAATTAGCTCTTTTACAATTCCAAATCCAAAAACGTATAAATTCTCTCGGTCTAGTTTACGAGGCACTTCCTTATTTTTTGGGAAAATCGAAGCTAAGAATCGATTGTGAAGTAATTTGTAGTCTTCCAGATAAAATAGCTTATATTTTGTTAGGTGAAACGTTTATAAATTGGAAACGAGAGCGGGTCTTGGATTTTCTTCGGAAACTTTTACTAGAATCTCAGAAGTATGAATTGATAGATTCCCCATATTCGATCCCGATTCCTAATTGGAAAGAGAAAATCCAAAGGATTGTTACCGAACCTAGACAAATCTATCTTCTGGATCTCCATGAAGTGAAAGGAAAATTGAAAACGGAAACTCCAAAGGAATGGAACGATGGTTGGGTCCTACAATTCGAATCTGGGATGGAACTCCAATTTCGAATTGGATATTTAGAATCGATAGACTATCTCTTTACCAAACAAAGATTCAAAAGACCATATCCCAAACTAGCAGAATGTTATGTGCGAGAAAGAGACAGATGGAGCGAATCCCAGTTTGGTGACACCCTCTGGAGGTTCCGCGGATATCTCCTAGAAAACGAAACCGACGAATTCTTATTAGAATATTGGAATTTAAATCCACAACTCCCAAAAGAAATAAGAAAAGCCATTCCCGAGGAGGTATGGCTATCTGCACCAAAATCGACTGGTTCGAGTAAAAAATACCGTATCGAACTGAAAGAGAGAAACGACCTATCTATTAGGACTGTCTACCTGGTTTCCACTTCTTTGCAAGATCATCCAGAACTATAAAGCGAGAATTTTTCCCTAACACTACTTCGTTGATTTTTTGATCCTGCAGAGCTCGAT
>JALOTI010000484.1 GCA_025457985.1 Leptospira sp. | reverse complement strand
TTTTCCGATACATCAAATTCGATTTTAGTCATTGATCCTAAAGCAAATGGAAACTTCTGTAAATCTCTGTTAGAATCCAGCTATATAAATACATTTTAATTACGAAAATTTATTTTTGAACCAATTACCTTGGATCGAATCTATTCTTTATATTAAGGTTCTTATAACTAACTTCGTAAGATATAATCCAGTCTTTTAAACCATTCTAATTTGATAACTATACGACTCAGTTCGTTAATCATTTTTCGGATAATGACCTTGCGTCAGTGAATACTTAGGGAAAGAATGTCGAATCAAGGACCTGCCTAATCAGGAATTTTTACGGAGAAAATTGGAATATGCGTCTGCAAGCATTAGCTGAGAAATTGGGAGCCAAATGGAAAGGGGATGGAGACTTGGAAATTACCGGAATTAAAGATCTAGAACACCATTCTCCCGTTCATACAACATCTATCTATTACATTGCTTCTAAAAAGTACATCAGTAAATTACCAAAATATAAAGATGTGCAAATTGCGCTTACCATTGAAAGTTTAGCGGAGCTTTTCCCGAATGCGATTATTGTACCTGAAGAATCCTCAAAAGTAAAATTTATAGAGACAATCAACCTTTATGAAAAACTACCACAGTACGAAGCCAAAATTTCAGAGAGAGCCAGTATCCATCCGACTGCAAAGTTAGGAAAAGATGTAACGGTAATGGATTTTGCTGTGATTCAAGAAAATGTAGTTATCGGTGATCGCTCTGTAATCTACCCAAATGTTGTTTTAGAACCCGGAGTAGAAATTGGTGAGAACACAGTTTTGAAATCAGGTGTCATTGTATATTATAATTGCAAAATTGGAAAAAATAACCTAATCCATTCCAATACAGTCATCGGAGCAGATGGATTTGGCTTTTATGATTATAAAGGTATTCGATATAAAGTACCGCAAATAGGGAACGTTGTGATTGGTGATGATGTAGAAATAGGTGCAAATTGTACGGTAGACCGCGCCGCATTAGAAGAAACAACTATAGGTAATTTTACCAAATTTGATGATCATGTGCATATTGGCCATAATTGTAGAGTTGGAAACTATGTGTATATAGCTGGAGCAACTGTGCTAGCTGGTTCAGTCACTATAGAAGATGGATGTATTTTAGCAGGGCAATCAGCTGTCGCAGAACATCTAACAATGAAAAAAGGATCTATATTGATGGGACTGTCAGGTCTAACGGAAGATTCAAAGGAGAAGACTGCGTATTTTGGAATTCCTGCTAGACCCGCTCTCGAAATGCATAGGATCCATTCCTCTTTAGGATCTTTACCAGAAGTAGTGAAATGGGTAAAATCTAAAATCGAATCTAAGTTTGATACGTAGACGATTGAATGTAAAAGTTGACGAGTATTTGAAACAAACTCGAATAGAACGTTAAAACTTAAAAATGTCTATCTTGAATATTTTTACTCAAGATAGACATTTGGTGATTTTACTTATCACAACTTCCAGATGTAAGGTTGAACCGTTGTCTTTCCGTCGAATCCGCAATTGTCTGCCCATAGTCACTCTGGAGTTTGAAACACTTCATTCGGGAAGATTTTTCAGAAGTTTCAAAACAATCGCATACCTGTTTGATTTTTTCATCTACGGTGAGATCCGGTTTCACTTCAGGCACTCCAACCAACTCTCTTTCGCATTTCTGTAAATTGGTTAAATACGTTTCGTGATCTTGCGAATTTTTCTTTAAAGCCTTAACGTGTTTTTCTTTCATATTCAGACATTTAGTTTTGTCTTTTTGATTTTGCGATGACTGAGCTTTTTTCAAACAAGAGCAGAGTTCATCGGCTTTTTCTGTTGGTGAAGCAAAGATGGAGAAGGATAGGGTCATCGAAAGAAAAAGTAAATAGAATTTGTTCATCGTTATTTGTCCTATGAGTTGTTTTAATCTAAATCGTGCCAAATCTTAACTGGCATTCAATTTGAATCAATTGAAAATCTATGTTCGAATTTCAAATTGTAAATTTATTTTAGAGTGAAATTAGAGTCTAAACATTACAAGTAAAAGTCCAACGCTAACGAAATCCAATTCTGAGAGATCATTGTGCACTTAAAACATTTCCAGTTCTCGACTATTTTAATTTTTCTCGGTTTTTTTCCTCTGATAGCCCATCCCAAAGCTTTTGAAAAGAACCAGTGGCTTTTTGAAATTCAAGGTGGCTCATTAAAAAGTAAAGTTTCTGATGATGCCTCTCCTGAAAGATTCACAACTTTGTTTTTTCTCTACGATGTGGCACCGCTTGCGCTTTCTCCTAATGCGGAAAGAAGAAATTTGGGAGTAGCCAAAGCTCTCAATTACAAAGAATCAGAAATCTTAAATCAAAATGTTCGATTGGGTACCGAATATGCTCTTCTTTCTTGGCTTGGTGTCGGTGGTAGCCTAACACGATCTAATACGCAAGTAACCAATGTATTGCCTGGAGATTATTTGGTTTTGGCATCCTTTGGCATACCGGTGCCAAATCCAAGAGAGGACGCACCAGAGCTTGCGAACTTTGGAACGTTTTTCCCTAGAACATTAAATGCCAG
>JALOTI010000483.1 GCA_025457985.1 Leptospira sp. | reverse complement strand
CGGTGCGAATTCTGAATTTGAATTCTTGATGCGTTTCTAACAAAAAGCTTGTTTTGAAAGGCAATCCTGGTTTTCCTGAAATTATGCCCATTCCCATTCTACGAGTCGAACTTGGAGCAAGCGCACTAGATCCCTATCTAAATCAAACGAAAGAAGATTTGAGTGGAGCAAAAGATAGAATCATACCAATTCTAGATGCGGTCAAACGACATGGCGACCATGCGGTAAGGGAATATACAAAAAAGTTTGATGGAATTGAACTTACGGATTTAACTGTGGATCCTAAGTCTATCAAAACGAATCTTCCACAAAATCTAAAAGATGCTTTTTTAAAAGCCAAAGAAAATATCGAAGCCTTCCATAAACACCAGGTAAGAAATCCCATTGAAGTGGACATAGATGGGAATCGACTGGGTGTTAAGTTTACACCGGTTCCATCTTTGGCGGTATACGCACCAGGCGGAAAGGCATTGTATCCGTCGAGTGTTCTTATGGGAGTGATCCCAGCGAAGATTGCGGGTGTTTCCGATATCCAATTGGTGACCCCTCCTCAAAAAGAAGGTCTTCCCGAAATCCTTGTTTGGTTGTGTCAGGTTTTAGATATTCCAAGAATTGTCACCGCAGGGGGAGCGCAAGGTATCGCGGCCTGTGCATATGGTACAGAAACGATTCCAAAATCCGAATTCATTGTTGGTCCTGGGAACGCCTACGTTGCGGCAGCAAAGTCCCATTTGGCGGGTTTAGGTGTTGTTGGGATTGATAGTCCAGCAGGACCAAGCGAAGTTTGTATCATAGCAGATGATTCTGCTAATCCGCATTGGATCGCATGTGATATGTTATCGCAGGCGGAACATGGTGAAGATAGCTCGGCGATACTTCTAACGACAGATGTTAATCTTGCAAAGGAAGTTTCCCAGGAATTGGAGAGAGCATTTACCGAACGACCCAAACGGCTAGCCATGAAACAAAAGGCAATCTACGACAATTCCGCAATCCTCATCTTTCCAAGTCTTTCCGATTGTGTAACATTTTCGAACCAACTGGCACCAGAACATTTGGAGATCCAGACAAGATCGAATGATGAGATTTTTTCTAAGGTCTTACATGCAGGTTCTGTATTTATTGGTCCATATTCTCCTGTTGCTATGGGTGATTACATTAGTGGAACTAACCATATCCTTCCTACGGCATCTGGTTCAAGAATATATTCTTCGTTAGGTGTCGATACTTTTTTGAAACGTGTCACCTACCAAGAAATCAGAAAAGAATCATTAAAGAGACTATATCCTCAGTTACAGCTAATGGCAGAGCTAGAGGGATTGGATGAAGAGCATGGAACAAGTGTTCGTGTTCGATACGAGGAAATCTAATCATTGATTGTAATAAAAACAAAAAGCGATTTAAGAAAACAAATCCTGGTCTGGAAATCGGAAAACAAATCGATAGGATTTTGTCCTACCATGGGAACCCTTCATGCGGGACATTTGGAATTGGTAAAACAATCCAAAAAAGACAATGATTTGACAATAGTGTCAATATTCATCAATCCCACACAATTCAATGATCCAAAAGATTTCGAAGCCTATCCCGTACAAACAGATTCTGATTTGAGTTTGTGTAAGGAAGAGGGTGTTGATTTGGTATTTCTTCCAACTAAAGAAGTAATGTATCCAGAAGTATCCTCTTACATCCAAATGTCTGCAAAAACGTTGGAAGAGAATTTATGTGGAAAAACGAGACCTGGACATTTTAATGGTGTCCTTCAGGTTGTAAGTAAACTCTTTAACTTAATTTTACCAGACCGTGCTTATTTTGGTCTGAAAGACTACCAACAATATAGAATTATCCAAACCATGGCTAAGGAATTAGATTTTCCGTTGGAAGTGATTGGAGTTGCCACCAAACGAGAATCTGATGGACTGGCAATGAGTTCTAGAAATCTCAGATTATCTGAAAAGGAGAGAGATTCAGCTAAACTCATTCCACGGATGTGGGAATTGTGTAAAAAATTGATCCATGGTGGGGAGAGAGATCTTTCTACCCTTAAAGAAATTTTAACTGATTTTTTACTTACCGATTCTAACATGAAAATTGACTATTTAGATTTTGTGGATCCCGTTTCCCTACAACTTGTATCCAAATTGGAAGGTGAAGTTTTAATCGCTATCGCCGTTTTTGTTGGGCCGGTTCGACTGAATGACAATCAAATGATTGAGATTTCCTAAACCCATGCCAAAACTAGAAGGTTTATCTTACTCTGATGTTTTTCGAGATTTAAAAAGAAACTCCGTCTGTATCAGTGGAGTTCCTGATTCCGCTCGCTCTTTTGTAACATCCAAAATCTTTCAAGAGGACAAAGAGAGTAAGAGTTTTTTAGTCATACTCTCAACAAATCAAGAAGCCGAACAGTTTGCACGTGAGTTACTCAGCTTTATCGATTCGGAGTGGGTTTTTTATTTCCCTGGACCCGAGAATATACCCTATGAATACACTAAATGGCAAGCGGAATGGAAACGAGATCGTATCCTCGGTATCAATCGTATTCTCTCGGGAAAACGGGCCATATACGTAGCTTC
>JALOTI010000482.1 GCA_025457985.1 Leptospira sp. | reverse complement strand
AACTGAAGGTAAAAAGTTTATTCTCTTTTTTCTGAGAGATCAAAGAATATGAGACAAAAAATATTCCACATAACACAAAAAGTGTAGAACTTAGGTCCATGTAAAAACTTACTTTCCCGAGATAATAAATTGGCAAAATCAAAGTGAGAATTACATATCCGATGGAATAAGCCTTCAGTGTAGTTAGCCATTTTCCATAAACTGGAAGACCCGGCATTCTAAAAAGAATATAACCTCCTGAGTACAACGCTAAAACAAAACCCAATCTAGAAAGTCGAATTACCGCAAAACACAGCTCATCCGGAAGAAGATTATACAGAATTCTCGATTCAAGAGTGGTTATGCATAAGATAAATAAACCTAAGTAGAGGCCAGAAATCCGAAGTGCAATTCTCTCGGTTTTTTTTAGCTGGAATAAAAGATAATGATATAAAGATAAAAATAAAATAAAGGATGCACCAATATATGATACAATTTGTACTCTTGTCCACCAGGAATATATTTGGTTTAATTCTCCTAATTTTGGAACCCCGCGCAATCCTCCATTACGAACTGTAAAATTAGATACATGAACTAAAATTTCAATTTCAGAACTCTGTTTACCAAGCGCTATAACAGCTTTTTTAAAACTTGGAGAGTGCTGTTCTTCTGAATTTGAGACTTTTCCATTTTGACGAAACTCTTTGCCATTTACGAATATTTGATAAGCCGTCAGAAAGGGGGGCAAAAAAAGTGCGAACTGTTTGCTATCATCATTTATCTTCGGCAGAATTATTGTTAGGCGATAGGTTCCGTATCCGAATCCTGGAAAATGTTCACCATTTTGAAACAAAACATTCTGCCAAGTCTCTCCAGCCTTTAAAAAAATACTGGATTTTTTAGCTTTCGAATCTGGAGATTTTGGATCTAAAAATTCGTAAGGAAAAAACTCCCAATCGCAGGAAAGATCCAAAATTTCATCAGGAAATGATAATTCCCTCGCGTCAAATCTACCAGGTTCGGTCTTTGATTCAGGTTCTCCATAGATAGGAATATTCCCAAAAGCGAAAATCACCAAACTTAGAAATAAGTGGTGTAAGAAGTATTTAAAGATTTGACGAAACATTTTTGGAATAGAAGGTAAGGCTAATTGGAAACTCATACTAACGTGGACTCAATTCATATTGCGATTCTGGAAGATCATTCTGTTGTCACTCAAGGAATCATATCTGTTCTGAAAACCAATCCTTTCTTTTCGATAAAGGGGGAATTTCACAAGGCATCCGATCTTTTTTCATTTTTAGAGGCAAATGCTATCCACTTGCTGATCTTAGACATCGACCTTCCCGACAGGAATGGCATTGATGTTCTTCGCGAAGTAAAGGAAAAATACCCCAAAACAAAGGTAATCATTTTTTCCCTCCACGGCAGCCGAGTCTATGTCGAAGATGCTGTAAAGGCAAAGGCGGACGGTTATATGCTAAAGTCTGATCCCATTACAGAAATGCCAAAAATTATCGAGACAGTAATGAAAGGCGAAACTTATATTTCAAATGGAGTGAGCCAAGTTCAGCTACCTTTTTCCCCCTTCCAAATTGAAATTTTAAATCTATTGGTTCAGGGTTTGTCTCAGAATGAAGTTGCCGATCGCATCCAAAAGTCTCGAAAAACAGTTGAATACCATTTGAATCAAATGCGAACCAAGTTTGTTTGTAAAAATAACAACGAACTCATTTCGAAGTACGAAAAAGAAATACAAAAGTAGCCGAGGAGTCATCCTCAGTAAGATCTTCTTCTGGTATCCTAACATATATGAAACATATATACTTCCTCAGACATGCAAAATCAGAATGGGAGGAGCCATACGATACTGATGAAGAACGTACTCTTTCCTACAGAGGCAAACAACAGTCAAAGGCCCTCCGCGAATATCTCAAAGAATCTCGGTTCGAATTCGACATATGTCTAGTATCTCCAGCAGAGCGTACAAAACGTACCTATCACAGCTTACGAAAAGACATTCTTCGCCTTCCAAAACCTGAATACCGAGAGAGTCTTTACGATGCAGAAAAAGAGGATATCCTGTTTCTTTTGCATGGACTTCCTTCAGGTGTCCGTTCTTGCTGCCTCGTAGGTCACAACCCAGGACTTGAGGAACTCGCAACCGAACTTTTATTTGGGGAAACAAACCATTCCCGATTTCACAAGTTTCCAACAGCCGCTTTTTTAGGATTGAGTTTTCCCTCAGAAAACTGGAAAGATCTTTCCCCGGGAACTTGTAAGCTTGTAGTTTATTGGATTCCTGGTATGATTGGAAGAGAATGAAACCACTTTATTCTGAAGAAAGAATCCATAGCCGTGTGGACGAAATTGCCCGTGAAATTTCTCGCGACTTTTTGGGAAAAGATTTAGTCCTTGTCGGGATTTTAAACGGAGGGTTTATATTTACCGCTGATCTTTGTCGTTCGATAGTCATTCCCCATGAAGTTGATTTTTTAGGAGCATCGTCCTATGGTGATTCCACAGTTTCGTCTGGAAATTTTACGATAACGAAAGACCTCAAAAAAACCGTCGCAAAAAAAACTGCGCCTAAAAAAAGT
>JALOTI010000481.1 GCA_025457985.1 Leptospira sp. | reverse complement strand
CTTGGGCTTGTCCACTGAGCACCATGTCAATTGAAGGAGTTCGAGTTTGACTAGTACTTCTTCGACGTTTCTAGGCTCAAGACGAAGGAATTTGATGAGGTTGAGTAAGCATCCACGGCACGTTCTATCCGATCGTTGTGAAAGAAGAATCTCAGAGGGATGTGATGTGGGTCTCTTCCTTCCGGTGAAAGCTGCGGATGTTCCACGACTCATCGATGAGATTCCGATTCTTACTATCGCTGGTCTTTTTTCCGAGGGTGGATTTCGGATTGATCATGCCAAAGAACTAAGGGCAAAAGAGTCTGACAGGATCAAGTCTATGGTATCCAACTTGCAAAAATTAGGCGTTGAGGTAACAGAGTTTGAGGATGGTTATGAGTTTTCTGAAGTTATGCAAATCAATCCAACAAAGATTGAAACCTACATGGACCATCGAATTGCAATGAGTTTTTCCATCCTTGCAAAACTTTCGAATTTAAATCTAACGATGGATGATACTTCTTGGGTCGACACGAGTTTCCCTGGTTTTTTTGAAATTTTAAAAGATATTGCCTAAAGTAGAGAAAGAAGGAATTAAAATTAAATAATTAAAGGAAGTTAGAGAAAAAAATTAATATGGAATTTTGTGCCTTGGTCGGTTCCTGTTTCAATATTTAACTTCCCTTTTAATTGTTTTGTAAGCATTCTAACGAGAGTTAATCCAAATCCTTCATTTTCAAATCCATTGTCAGTTTTTGGTATTCCTTTGCCATTGTCTTGGATAATGAGAGTAAAAATTTTATCATCGGAGAAAGCTTGGATTTGGATTTTACCTTTGGTTCCTTTGGGGAATGCATATTTCATAATATTTGTTAAAATTTCATTTGTGATTATTCCCAGAGGTTGCAGTCGTTCTTGTCTGAGTAAAATTGGTTCTATGTTACATATCAATTCTACTTCTTCACAGCCTGGGAAATTAGATAGAATTTCTTCGGCAAGTGCAGGCAGGTATTTATCTAAAGAAAGGGCATGAAAATCACGACCCAGATACAATTTATCATAGAGCATTGCCATACTTTTGATGCGACTTGCTGCATCCTTTAAGCTACGGATTGCACTCTCATCTAAAATTGCATCCGTTTGTAATTCCAGTAGATTGTACATAACACTCATATTATTTTTGATTCGGTGGTGGACTTCACGTAGTATAAGTTCTTTTTCCGAGAGTAGAGTCGCGACTTTTTCTTCAGCAATTTTACGTTCTGTAATATCGTGAATGATTGAAAATAATAACTTTTGACCATTTGTCTCAATTGGGGTAGAGTGAACCTCAACTTGTCTGATCTCGCCTGAGGAAAGTTTATGTGGAAAGTTAAAGTAATTTCTTTTTTCTTCGGAGGCTAACTTTCGTTCATCTGCAATTTTTTCTTCTTGTAGAATATTGATATCCTGAATTTGTAATTTAAGGATTTCTTCTCTTGGATATCCATAATATTTACAAGCAGTCATATTGGCGTCGATGATCTGACCAGAGATAGGTTCTATCAACAACATGACTGAGGAATTCTTTTCAAAAAAATTCCGAAACCGAAGCTCACTCTCTTCCAGTCTTCGATGAGAAATTGTTCTTTCAATTGCGATGCTCGCAAGATTTGCCGCAGATTCGATGATTTTAATATCCCTTTCTGTTGGAGATGTAACTTCCTTTCGATAGATCGCAAAGGTTCCAATTACTTTCTTTTCCGATGAAAATATTGGTTCAGACCAACAGGCGGCTAAGTTTGCCTCCCTTGCGATCTCTTTGTATTTTTGCCAATAAGGGTGAGTTTGGATGTCTTCAACGATGACTCGTTTTCCAATCGCTGCTGCAGTTCCACAGGATCCCTCTCCTTCCCCAATCTGCACTCCATAGATCTTTTCATTATAAGAATTGGGCAAACTTGGTGCGGAACCTTTTGCGAGTTTTTGATTTTCAATTAGGAGAATCGAACAAATGTTTTCTGGGCTAAATGCCTCTATTCCTAAAACTAAATATTCTAACAAATCGCTCAAACTCGAATTGGAAACAATTAATTCTAAAACAGAACTTCGGAAGGATTCGAACGTAGGAGGAATACTTCCAGAAAATTGTTTTGCAACTTTGTTCATAATAGGAATGGAAACTTAAAACTAACGAATAATAAAGCATGTGTCAAGGCAATTGCTACAAAATCAATAACAAACTAATGTATTAAAATAATCAGTCGACTTTGGAAAAACTTTCCTAAACTTGGAGGGATTGGGAGTGAATCCATGTATACTGATCAAGTAATTGCAATCGATGGACCAGCGGGTTCGGGAAAGAGCACCATTGCGAGGCTCGTCGCAAAAAAGTTAGGGATTTTATACCTCGACTCGGGAGCTTTTTACCGTGGTCTCACACTTTATCTTTTTGAAACCTTTTCCAAATCACATTCAGATGAATCCAGGTTCCCTTTTTATACAGAAAAGTTAGCTGATGCGGCGCTTCTCGAATCCGAAGAAAAAGAGTTTGGTTTCAAACTTGCTGACATTCCCTTACATTGTGAACTTTCGCCAACAGAGGAGAATTTGGTTTTTCTCGGAGACCGTGA